>CAZVAH010000021.1:0-3553 GCA_964625035.1 uncultured Bacteriovoracaceae bacterium
GTATATCAGTGCATGCCTTTTCAATAGTTTCATTAGAGGGTTTTCCATCATATGCGTATCAAAAAGTTTTTGTTTATCTGGGCTCCAGCCTCCAGATTTGATAATTGAGGCGCCCAATTTACCAGCGTAGTAGCCCAGGAGGAAAGACGTACGAATACCACTCCCGCCACGGGCATCTACATGGCCTAATGCATCACCAACCATAACAAGTCCTGGCCTGGGTGCAAACCGAGTTAAGACTTTCCCCATGGGGATCAGTGTGTTGAATGTATAATATGTCTCGGTTTCATCCAACCGACTTTTGAATGTTGGGTGGCGGGTAGGAAATTCATTTACAAAGGCCTCGACCTGTGAGAAAGGGGCAAGACTCTGATAGTTTTCCATGATGTTAGTAAATGGCATAAGGATAATCTCGGCTTCCCCCCTGCCGCGGGGGAATATGCATCCAATGCCAGGGGTGCTTTCTTTGCCGACATGGAGGTAGTATTCAAGGCGATCATGTGGCCCTTTAAAATCACGAATCAGGCGTTTGTGAATAGGGAGGTCGATTGCAGAGCGGTCGAGATGGAGATGGAATGAACCTGGATCATGAATACCTCCACAGGAAAATACTGTATCAGCAAATATCACTTTTTCTTCCTTGGCACTTAAGTTTTTCGCCATTACCCCTTTCACTACGCTGTTTTCTTCAATAATAGATATCACCTTTATGCCCGTACGAATCTCTGCGCCTGCTTTTTGCACCACGTCAGCGATATCACCAATAAGATGTGGCCATTCAATAATAAGGTTCTCTGTAGATATGGTGCGGTCCACATATTTCTTTTCTGTATGAGAATAGTAGCGCCTTTTCTTTATGCGATGAATGGCTTGCTTATTGAAAAAACCAGGGTAGAGCACATCTTCCATCTCCTGGCTGAACCGGATTGTTTCTCCCCGAGCATGAAGGCCAATCTCATCTTGACTCTCCAGCACTAAGGTATCTATGCCCTCTCGAGAAAGGGCAAGCGCTGTACCCAGACCGGCAGGGCCTGCACCGATAATAATGGCTGTATGGTGAAAATTTTTTCTCTTTGCCATCTAGTATATGCACCTCAAATGATATGATGCCTGTATATAGTATCATTACCCATAGGTGACTTTAGCCACCTGACGGGCAAATTTCCTTTCACGTTTGAGTATAAAACACGCAAAGGTTTTTTAACTACACAGCCTCTATAGTTGAGGGTGGTTTTTTTGTTATATTATAAGTTACGCTTACCACGCCTTTAACTTCTGTTGTTATCCTTTGAGCGAGTGTATCCAGAATATCATAAGAAAGTCTCGTTGGCGCACCGGTTTTTGCATCCTTGCTATCCCAACATCTCACTTCTATTTGAAGACCATAATCCCTTTTGGCTTCCCTTACCCCGGTAACCTTATCCTTATGCAGGATCGCCAAATACTGGAATGTCCCTGTATGAGATAACTCTTGTTCGACAATATGTGTAGCCTGTCTGACACATTCTACCCTTTCTGGGGTGACCTCTCCTATGACCCTTGCTGCCAGGGCAGGACCTGGGAAAGGTGGCCTGGTATATATTTTTTCTGGGAGCCCCAATGCCTTTGAAACCATTCTTATTGCTGGCTTTCTGAGTTGTAATAGGGGTTCTATAATCTTATAACCGTATTTCTGCTCTGGATCGATTCCGATCTGCTCAAGGATATTGTGCTGTCTTTTAATGCCTGCAACAGTTTCTTCTATATCTGTATAATTTGTGCCCTGGAGGAGATATTTTGCGCCAGTTTCTCTTACAAGCGTGCCAAACACATCTTTGTAAAATGTCTGAGTAATGGCCTCTCTTTTTTCTTCAGGATCTGTTATACCTTTTAGTGCATTAAAGAATTGTCCTTTCGCATCCACCAACTCTACAGGCACACCTAATTCTTTAAACCATGAGATGATTTGCCGGGGCTCATCCTTTCTCATTAAACCACTGTCTATGAAATATGACTTGAGCCTATTCCCTAAAGCTCTATAGCCCAACATTGTCACGGCTGATGAATCAACACCACCTGATAATGCATTGATAGCTATATCACTCCCCACAGTAGAAGAAATCTCGCCAATCTTTTGTTCTAGGAACCTTTTTGGATCTAAACCATCTATTTTTATTTCTTCAATCTCCATTGAACATCCCCTTCTCTTAAAGATCTAATCCTGACCTTTCTAAATATATTTGCTTCAAAAAGCAAGTCCTGTTAAATAGCTTGAGTTTAAAGTGTAGGGCACATATGTACTGCAAGGTAAGGAGGATATATTTTGGCAAGAATTTCAAGCTGCAAGGTGAAATAACAACGCTTATTTAACAGGGCAATCCCAACATTCCCAGATCTTTATCACACCTTGACCTTAAAATGAGATTTTGATAGTATTTTATAGATGGATTTGACCTTAATTGGAAAGGCAGCCGACCTCCTTGTTAACGCCACACACGCCATTGTGCTTACAGGTGCTGGCATAAGTACAGAGTCAGGGGTCCCTGATTTCAGGTCACCTGGTGGTGTATGGGAGCGTTACGACCCTACTATCTTTTTTTATCAGCGTTTTCTTAAAGAGCCTGATTTTGTATGGAAGACCATGATAGATATGGTAAGTACTGGGGCCCTATCATTATTTGATGCAGAACCTAACAAAGGGCACATTGCTTTGGCCTATTTAGAGCAAATAGGTATCATTCATACTGTAGTTACTCAGAATATTGACAATCTGCATCAAAAGGCAGGAAGCTCTCATGTGATAGAGTTTCATGGGAATATGCAATATGCCAAGTGTATGAAGTGTTCTCGACTGTATGAGTATACAGAGGTTATCAAAATCCTTGATACAGAAGATCTTCCTCCTAAGTGTACCTGCGGGGGAATTCTGAAACCCAACGCTGTCTTTTTTGGCGAGGCCATTCCAAAAGGTGCGCTGGCCGAGGCGGTTGAAGAAGCAAGTATGTGTGATCTCATGCTTGTGATAGGGACATCTGCTCAGGTTGAGCCAGCAGCATCTTTGCCCCTTGTTGCAAAAGGTAGACGCCCCATGGGTTTATTAGGTGCAGTTTTTCCCCCGAAGGCCTCACATGTAATAGAGATAAACCGAGAAACCACCCCTCTTACTGGTTTGGTATCTGATTTTATTATTCAGGGTTCTACAGGTGAGATACTTGACAAGATTACAGAAAAGGTGAAAGAGATTAAAGGACTTTTGTGAATATAACAGGGCGAACAACGGTTTTTACCATACTTGCCCACCCATCATCATGGGTAGTTGCTCCTATGATTTACAATCAGATATTTAACGTATTAGATCTAGACATGGTGTATATAGCTCATGATGTGATCCCGGATGCGATTAACGCAACGATCAGATATTTTGCTGGGTGGGAAAATTTAGGTGGATTCAATGTTACAACCCCTAATAAGGAGACTGTGGCACACTTATTGGATACAAGGTGCCCGGTTACATCCGGGATATGTGTTGTAAATATTGCTGAGAGATTAGAAGATTGAACGTGCAGTGGATATA
>CAZVAH010000021.1:3563-12095 GCA_964625035.1 uncultured Bacteriovoracaceae bacterium
TGTGGATATAATACCGATGGTATTGGTGCACTTCATGCACTGGGAGATGTCCATGGGGCCAGGTGTTTAGTAATTGGTGCTGGAGGTGCTGCTAAAGCGATAATTGATGCCCTGATTCATGGGGGAGCGGATTTCATTTATATGCTTAATAGATCAGAATCTAGGGCAAGTAAAGCAATAAAGCTCTTTAAAAAAGAAAAGATAGGGGCATACGCAGATGATGTGTTAGACAGCGTAGATATTGTGGTGCAGGCTACACCTATTACAGATGCAGTCCCAGTTGGCCTTGACTTAGGCCGCATAAAAAAAAAGGCTCGATGTTTAGAGACAGTAATGAGGCCTACTGCATTTGCCGACAAGGCATCTTCTCTGGGTTTAGAGGTGATTTCAGGATATGCTATGCTTTATAATCAAACAAAGAGAAACTTCAGGCTTTTTACTGGTATGGATGTAGCTGATGATGTAATCAAAGCAGCATTTAAGCAGATAGGATATGTTGCTAAATGAGTGAATATATTGTATGCTCAAGACGCAGGGGCAGGCCCAGGATTTCGACTGAGGTATGTAGAAAAGGATGCAAATATGTAAAGAGGTGTAAGGCCTTTGGGAAATATAGAAACCCGCCACTATTTCCTGAAGTAGAGAGAGTAAATTATCAATCCAGATCCTTCTTTTGACACCCCTTGGTACTTTAAGGTATAAGGCGATATCAATGGATACCCAGATTACAAAGATATTACTGCTGATAGTGCCAGTGCTATTTTCTATATCTGTTCATGAGGTATGTCATGGATATGTAGCATATTACCTTGGTGACCCAACTGCCAAACTTGCTGGCAGACTCACACTAAACCCTATAAAACATATAGATATCATAGGCCTTTTAGTATTGTTCATCACCCGGATGATAGGGTGGGCAAAACCGGTACCGGTTGACCCCAGATATTTCAGGAATCCAAGGAAGGATATGATGTGGGTGGCCTTAGCCGGGCCTGTATCTAACATGATTCTTGCCATTATAACCGCTCTTATTCTAAAGGCCTTTGGGGGAATACTTGGTGGTTCATATCTTTACCCCCTTGTATATATGCTCAAAATTATGGTGATGATAAACGTAGGGCTTGCCATATTCAATCTTATCCCCATACCCCCATTAGATGGAGGCCGCATAATAGTAGGTTTGTTACCACAAGATCTTGCATATACCTGGTCAAGAATAGAGCCTTATGGGTTTATAATATTATTAGTGCTTATATTTACAAGGGTGATTGATGTGGTTTTGTTCCCTGCTATTATAGGAATAATAAATGTATTATTGAGCATTTAACCAGAGGTGATATATGAATAAAGAGCGGATTGTTTCAGGTATAAGACCAACAGGACCTCTACACCTGGGACATTATCTTGGTGTATTAAAGAAATGGGTGAGCCTGCAAGATAAGTATGAGTGTTTTTATTTTATTGCAGACTGGCATGCCCTTACCAGTGAGTATAAGGACCCTTCTATTATAGAAGAAAGTACGAAAGAGATAATCATAACATGGTTAAGTGTAGGGATAGATCCTGAAAAGACTGTAATCTTCAGACAATCAGATATAAAGGCACATGCAGAGTTCTTTTTGTTGTTGTCCATAGTTACGCCCCTTACCTGGCTAGAAAGAAATCCTACATATAAAGAGTTGAAAGAAGAGCTTAAGGGAAAAGATTTAGGGACCTTTGGCTTTTTGGGCTATCCTGTACTTCAGGCAGCAGACATCGTCATCTACCATGCAGATAAAGTACCCATAGGTGAAGACCAGCTTCCACATTTAGAACTCACACGTGAAATCGTAAGGAGATTTAATTATATTTATGGGGATAAGATTCTTAAAGAGCCCAAAGAGATTCTTACAGAGGGCCAAAAGGTAGCAGGGCTTGATGGGAGAAAGATGTCAAAGTCATACAATAATGCAATCTGGATAGCAGAGACCCCATCTGGCTTGAGGGAAAAGGTCATGCAAATGCTTACGGATGTCAAACGAAAGACGAAAAAAGACCCTGGAGAACCACATGACTGCAATCTGTATCCATTTCATGAATATTTTACTGATATCAATACAAGGAAAGAGATAAAATCAGCATGTAGGAGCGCTACTATGGGGTGTGTAGAATGTAAAGGTATGCTTATAAACAATATAGAAAAAGAACTTAGCCCTATATGGGATAAGATTGAGTACTATAAGACTCATATGAAAACAATAGATGATATCCTGGATGCCGGTGCAGATTATGCCAGAAGGGAAGCAGAAATGACTATGCAAAGAATAAGGTCTGCTATGGGACTAAGGCAATAAGGAGTTAGATTTGGAGTTTGTCCTACGCATTCCCAGGTTTGAAGGCCCTTTAGACCTCCTGTTGTACCTGGTAGAAAAAAACAAGTTCGACCTGGAGGAATTAGAGATCTGCCCTATTATTGATCAATATCTGGACTATATAAACCAAATGCGTCGCCTTAACATAGAGCTGGCAAGCCAGTTTTTAGATATGGCATCATACCTTATTTGGCTGAAATCTTGTGTACTTCTCCCATCTCAGGTGGATGTTCCTCAAAGGGAAGAGGAAGGCCCAGCAGAAGAGTTAAGAAAAATGCTTGTTTCCTACATGGGAATAAAACAGGCAGCCCAAGAATTAAGCGATAGGCCTGTTCTCTTTCATGATAAATTTCCTAGGGGTGGAGCCTGGGGCGGTACTATATTGGATAAGATGAATATCATATCACTCATAAAGGCTACCTCCTCTATAAAATCCAGAACAAAACATTATGTTATAAGGATTAAACAGGCCCGGTTCAGCATCAAAGAGATGATAGATAGAATCACCTCTATGCTTAAGACAAGAAGTAGGGTCTACCTGGGGGAGGTGGCCAGGACAGATGAAAAGCTTGAGATTGTCACAATACTCATGGCAGCGCTTGAATTGTCCAGGCTCTCTGCTGTAAGATTGATGCAGGGCAGGCTATTGGGGAAGATCTATATTGTGGGAAAAGTGAAAGAAAATATGGCTAGGGATTAATAATAATGAGACCTTTGCATAATACCCATATTGTCATTGCGAGCGAAGCGAAGCAATCTCTAAATTTCTTGTAATTAATGGGATTGCTTCGTCGCCCATACTCCTCGCAATGAATATGAAAGCAATTGTGCAAAGGTCTCATAATGTCTCAGAATAAGGGATAAGAGGTTAGGGTCAAAGAAAGGGCACTAAAAATTAATGAACCCAAGAGAGATCATCGAGGCGCTTATATTTTCTTCGGAGGAAGCGCTTTCTATTAAAGAGATTTTAAAGGTCTTACCAGATATTACAGGGCAAGCAATTGAGGATATAGTATCAGAGCTTAACAAGATATATGATTCATCTGACAGGAGTTTTATGATCGAGAATGTCTCTAATGGGTATATGTTTGTGACTAAAAAGGGATTTGCGCCGTATCTCAGAAGATTACATAAGGCCAAAAGATTATCCTCTGCAGCCATGGAAGTATTAGCAGTGATCGCCTATAAAGGACCATGTGCAAAACAGACCATTGATAAGGTCCGTGGGGTGGATTCATCCTCTTCATTAAGGACCTTGGTAAATAGCGATCTCGTTAGTATAAAGGCTGGCAGACCCTTACAATATGTCACAACAAAAAGGTTCCTGGAAGTCTTCGGCTTGAACTCTTTATCAGATCTGCCTGATGTAGCTCAAATCCGAGAGTTTTTTGGCGAAGGTTAACAGGAGTTAGTGGTTCTTCTTGATAACAAGGAAGAGGTTTATCCCCTCTGGTTCTCGTTCTACAGTTATTGGCACATCCTCAGGAAGACCACTTGCAAGTGCCTTGAGGTCCTCTTCTGAGCGATATAATAAGAGCCACTCACTCCCATAATCCATGATGAATCGCTGCGGATTATATGGCCCAAAATTACCCACAATCAAAGTACCCCCTGGATTCAAGAACGTATATAGCTTGTGGATTAATCTGTTTGATGCCCTTTCGGATAGATAATCAAACAGACCTGCAGAGTAAATCAGATCTGATCCTGTATAAAGGCTACTCACTTCATCCTTACCGACAATAAGGCGTTTTATATTTTCTTCTACGTAATGGACCTCTATGTTATCCATTTTTGCAAGTAAGGGATCGATCCTTGATCTTGCATTTTTGAGGGCATCTTTATCCTGATCTATACCAAAAAACTGTATCTTTGTTGGCAAATCTTTTTCACCCAGGCTAGAGACAAAGTCATAAAATTCCCAGATAGGCCCACAAGCCACGCTCACAATCTTTATAGCCGTATTATTATGTGAGCTCATCACCAGGCTTCCTATCTTTTCATAAAGAAAAGATCTGCGGTTTCTTACTGCCCTGGCGCCACTTCCTTCACAATCTATTTTATTCATAATCTGAGAGAAGATGCTATCTCCGTCAAACTGGTTCCTGTAAATGAGGTTCATCATCTCGAAGTCGCCAGCATATCCCAGTGGTTTTGTATAAGCCCTTTGAAACAATTTGGATTTTATAAAAAGCCCGTTGAGTTTTTTCTGGAAAAATTCTTTGTGTATAAAGTGTTGTTTGGAATCTATAAATCTTCCTACTATCTTTGTAAAATGGTCATAATATCGGTTAAGCTCTTCGTATAGAGATTCAAAAGCCAGATCTCTTAAGGTCTCTAAAAGTGCAGTCTTTAGCCCATCATCATCTTCTTCTTCCTGGATGTTTTTATCTTCCTGATCGAGCCTTTCTTTAAAGCCACTTAATATGTAGTGAAGGTGCGAGGTCAAGTTTATAAATTCAGGATCTAAGCTCTCCTCAATAGCCATACTCTGAATAAAATCGAGGAATTCATTTTGCAATTTACTGACTTTATCTACCTTTATGATAGAGTACACATCCATTAACTCACCAATAAAGGTGCATCCCACCCTGGAAATTACATTATCCCATTTCTCGTCATCCTGGATATGTACAACGGTAGCAGATCCTTTATGTACTTCATTATCTAAGGAATAAAATCTCAGGTCTGATATCACATCGCCAATCTTAAAGATAAGGCTCCCATCCTCCATGACAAATGCAACACCTGTCCTGGAATAATCAGTCACCTGGCAGGCATGCTCCTGGTCCTGGAAGTCATGTAACCGAACAATCTTTGTGTTATCTCCTGGTTCTACTTTATATCGAAGATCACGTCTAAGTCTCAAAGTTGTTTCCCTTTTTTTTATAAGAAGAACATTTTATAAAACAATCGGTTAATATAAATTATAACTTTAGAAACTTATGTGCAATCACTCATATCTCCGCCGATTTTTTTTAAGGCATGTGGAATGGCTCCCATTATAGCACCAAGACAATCTTGAACCGCACCTGGGCTACCAGGAAGATTGATTATTAGCGTTTCCTTTCTTATTCCTACTACTGCCCGTGATATCATAGCATGAGGTGTCTTCTCCATGCTCTTTATGCGCATTACCTCCTCCATGCCCGGGACCTCTTTTTCTATCACATCTAAGGTGGCATCAGGCGTGAAATCCCTTGGAGAGAGACCTGTGCCACCTGTGGTTATTATGAGTGATATGGATTTGTTGTCGCACCAGTCTATAAGTTTGGAGGCGATTAAGTCATATTCATCAGGTATGATTTCGTATAATACAGTAGTGATATCTGCATCCCTTAATATATCCTGCACAATCTTACCGCTCATATCTTCCCTTTGTCCCTTCGATGCCTTATCACTTAAGGTAAGAACTCCAGCTCTTATCATCGTTTGACCTCTTTTAATCTCCTCTGTGCAGTGATTGCTAAAGCCCTCGGGATTGCCTTGCTTTTTGATAAAAAGCTAAGATCTCTACTATGAAGGAATGGGACCAGCTTTAATGCTAAAGGCAAAGGCGTTTTGGGATTGTTGACCAAGGCGGCCTTAATTTGATAGTTTTTTGTCCATTCTTTGTTAGATATTATATGGCGCAGGACATCATCATGAACCTGCCTACTGCTGGCGATCATCAAAACTTCACTCTCTGTAATCTTTGGGGATTGGATAACAGCCATTTGAACAATCTTGTTAGGATCTCCTATAAGTATAGACCTGACCTCCTTTGTAGCCTTAGAAGCGAGGTTTATCCTTTCAGATACGCTTATAGACTGTATCTTCTGAAATAGGCTTTTTGTATAATCCAGGGTTTCATTTTCCATCTTGAGCTCTGGCCTCTTTTATAATCTTTTCCTGTATGTTTTGTGGTGCCTCTTCATAGTGAGAAAAGCTTAGGCTAAACGCCCCTCTGCCGGATGTGATAGATGTGAGATCTGATGCATATACTAAAACCTCTGCCATAGGAACTTTAGCCTTCAGTTCTTGGTACTTGCCTCTGGATTCCATCCCTTCTATTTTAGCCCGTCTACTATTGAGGTCACCCATTACATCCCCCATGCTCTCTTCTGGAACCATAACTGTTATATTCATGATGGGCTCCAATAACACAGGTTTGCAATTCTCCATGGCCTTTTTAAATGCCATAGAACCGGCAATCTTAAAGGCCAGTTCTGATGAATCTACATCGTGATATGATCCATCATAGAGTGTGACCTTCACATCTTCTACGGGATAACCTCCGAGAGGCCCTTCTTTCATGGCATTTACCACACCTTTGTTTACAGCAGGTATGTATTGTCGAGGGATGACCCCACCTACAATCTTATTTACAAACTCAAACCCTTTTCCACTCTCTAAGGGTTCTACCGCAATCCACACATCACCATATTGTCCGTGCCCACCCGTTTGTTTTTTATACTTGCCTTGGACCTCAGTTGCTGCCCGGATGGTTTCTTTATAGGGCACCTTTGGTGTCTTTAATTCCACATCCACGCCAAATCTCCGTTTTAATCTATCCACTGCTGTCTCTATATGTACCTGTCCTAAACCAGAGAGTATAAATTCCCCTGTCTGTTCATCACGGTGCACATGTAGGACTGGGTCCTCTTCCATTAAACGTTGAAAGGCCGGGAGGATTTTATCCTCATCCCCTTTTGTCTTGGGTTTTACCGCCATATGCATGATTGCCTCAGGATACTCCGGGGTGGGAAATCTAAACTTTAATGGCTCACCCACTAGGGAGTCCCCTGTCTTGGTATCCTTTAATTTAGCCACTGCAAATATATCACCTGGGCCTATCTGTTCCAGAGGGGTTTGGGTCTTGCCTTCCAGACTCAATATAGAACCTACCCGTTCCTTTGAATCTCTTGAGGAATTATGCACAGTCGAATCGGGATTTAAGATGCCTGAAAAACACCTAATAAGGCTAAGTTTTCCGGTATATGGGTCACTCATGGTCTTAAACACATAGCTTGAAAAGGTCGCTTCCTCCTCAGGCTTTAATTGTCTGGTGCCACCTTTTTCATCTGTAAGCGTGGGGATATGCCTGTCTTTAGGGCTATGTGCTTGGCATATAAAATCCATCAGGGGCTGAACGCCCATATTCAATACAGCAGAACCTGCAAATACAGGCAAGAAATTACCCTGAGCTAGACCTTTGGACAAGGCAGAAGAAATATCCTTTTGTGTTAGCTCTCCGCCATCAAGATACTTCTCCATTAATGCATCATCTACTTCAGCAAGATCTTCTATCACCTCATTGTAAGTCACATCTAAAAGATCTAACATGTCAGGGGGGACATCAGTCTTTTTAGATGATCCAGACCCGTCCTTTTCGTAGATGTACGCCTTTTTTTTGAGTACATCTATAACGCCTTTAAACCCAGTCTCCTTTCCGATGGGTAAGGTGATGGGCAGTGCCCGTATCTCTAAGATTTCCTTTATATCTTTTAGCACTTGATCGAAGTCAGCCCTTTCTCTATCCATCTTATTCACGAAGCAGATCTTTGCAAGGCCTTCTTCTATCGCCATCTTCCATAACAACTCGGTATGGGGTTTGATAGAATCTATCGCATCGAGGACAAATGTTGCGTTATCACAGGCCTTTAGGCCCAAGATTGCCTCTGATACAAAGTTGGCATCACCCGGGGTATCTAACAGTATGATCCCTTTGTTTTTCCATTCATAGCTATGCAGAGCACTGAACACAGAACCCTGTCTTTTCTGTTCTTCTGGTTCGAAGTCCAATACAGAATTCCCTTCAAGTACCTTCCCTAGCCGAGTAGTTGCCTTGGCATTAAACAGCATGGCCTCACCTAATGATGTCTTGCCTGAACCTGATTGTGAGATCAGTATGATATCCCTTAGATTTTCAGTACTATATCTCCTCATCTAGCCTCCCTTCCTTGTCGTAAAATTAAGTCATATACCCAGTACTGAAAATGCATACTTAAGTCAAGCTATCAATAATAGGAGTTCCACAGAAAGCCAACACACCAAACCGGCATTTTGTTTTAATTTTGAGGGGATATGGTGTTTTTCTTACAAACTCTCATGCCTGCACAGCAGGCACAACTAAAGATGAAAATATCCTAGGGATGGGGAACTCTTTCGCTTGCCTGAATCGTTTTTTGATACGTCCCTA
>CAZVAH010000022.1:0-7058 GCA_964625035.1 uncultured Bacteriovoracaceae bacterium
GCCTCAAACCCATCTAAAACCTTTATATCTTCAGCTGTGTATTCATGCATCCTATTTAGTCCCTTTCTCTTAACCTACTTTCTCCCTTTAGTAGAAATCAAAATCTCATAGGCATTATAATCCATTTGCTATCAGTATTCGCTTCAGGTGAATAAGGGGTTATTAAACAAGGCCCCTCTTCATCGATCAGCCTTATGACAACATCCCCTTCAATCATAGACAAACAATCAATTAAATATTTTGGGTTAAAGTTTACCTCTATATCGCTGCCATGCTGTTCCGATTCTATGGAAATTTTAACATCTCCTTGTTCAGGGTTGTTCGCATATATTGTTGTGGTATCCCCTTTAAATTGAAATTTAACGCTATTTGACACATCGGATACGATTGCTGAACATACCTTTAGTGCATTTAACAATCCTGGTGCATGCATTCTAGTATAAAACGAATACCCTTCTAAATCAACTACACTGGCATAATCAGGGAATTTACCATCGATAAGTCTTACCGTTGCTAAGGTATCAAAAGATTTGAAAAAGATAGAGTCCTTTGTGAGTAATATCTCTGCCTGAGGTAAAGGCTCTCCCTCTTCCTTTGTCCCGTCTTCGGCACTTGGAGCAGAAAGACTGGTATCTATAAGCCTTCTCAACTCCTGCAATCCTTTCCTTGGGATGATTATACCATTTTCCATATCAATTCCCTCTGGTATTGCCTGCCCCACTAAAGATAACCTTCGACCATCGGTGGTAACCATCTCTATATAATTCACCCCTTCTTTCTCATCTGAACGGGATACAAGCAGTGCCCCTCCTAATGTATATCTGGAATCTTCTTCTGATGCCGTTGCTACAGAAAATATAGTCCTCTCTATCATGGATTGCACGACAAGAGGATCAATTCGCCATGGCGAAGACCCTCCTTTGCCCGCTGAAACAGAATCTGAAAGCTCTAACATGGGGTACTCTTCTGGGTCCATAATGTTTAAGTTGAAATTGTAATCTCCTACGACGATCTTGGCTCTTGTGCCTTCTTCGGTTTGCATAAGTAACTCAGTATCTGGTAATTCACGTATCATATCAACTAAGTTCCTTATACTTAAAGCACAGGCCCCTTTTTCCATAACATTGCATTTGGCTTTTACTTGTATTGATATGTGCAGATCCGTTGCCTTTACCTTAATACCTTCATCGTATGTCTCTATTAAGATATGACTAAGTATAGGTAAGGTTGATCTTTTTTCCGTAAACCCATGTACCTTTAAGATCATCTTTTGAAAAAGTGCTTTTTGAATGCCTATTTTCATTTTATTCTACTCCTTTAAACTATTTAAAGAATATATAAACCATTGCCAAATGTTTATAACCCATTTAACTATCCAAAAACAGTTACTTTATATATATTCAAAACTATTTAACAACCCACCCATGCAAAGTAAAATTTACACCACTATGTATATATGTAGAAATTATGTCGATAACTAAATTGGGGCATCTGCCTTTATCAGTTTTTCAACAATCCTTTCCATCTCTGCTTTTGATGCTACGTTTATAACAATCTTTCCCTTTGTTTTTCCCCATAAGCATACCACATGTGTGGATAGCCCTTCTGATAATAAGGTTGCTATCTCATCAAGATACGGATCTGCTTTTATCCTTTTCCTAGGAGTTAATCTTCTTATTTTTGATACAGCACCTTCAGCTTCTCTTACGGTTAACCCCTTAGATATAATCATATTCAACAATGAGATTTGTTCGCTTATCTTATCTAGCATCAATATTGCCCTTGCATGACCGGTGGTTATAACCCCATCTCTTAGGGCGTTCTTTGCTTCTTCTGGCAGGCCTAATAACCTTAAGGCATTTGTGATTGTAGATCTATCCTTACATACGCTCATTGCTATATCCTGATGAGAGAGAGCAAACTGTGTTGTCAACATATGATAGGCCTCGGCCTCTTCCATTGGATTTAAATCTTCACGCTGGAGATTTTCTATTAAAGACAGCTTAAACGCTTCTTCATCAGATATAACCTTAACAATGGAAGGAATTGCGTCCAGGCCCGCTATGATAGATGCAAGATACCTTCTTTCTCCTGCTACTATTTCATATTTTGTATTCACCTTCCTTACGAGGATAGGGGATAAAAGGCCATTTTGTTTTATAGACTCCGCAAGCTCTTTTATCCTTTTTTCGTCTATATTTTTCCTTGGTTGAGTAGGGCTTGGATATATTTCATCAACCGATATCTCTATTATGCCTGCCCGCCCTTCCTCTATGGGCAGGTCATTAAAGATGGCATCCAATCCCCTTCCAAGCCTTACCTTTGACCTGGATTTTGCCATACGTTCTCCTTTTTCATGATTTCTTTGGCCAGCATGAGATAATGCTGGGCGCCTTTTGAGGATATATCATATAGACATGCCGGCAGCCCATAGCTTGGGGCCTCGCCCAACGTTACATTACGTGGTATAATTGTATGTAACACTTTAGAATTAAAATGTAATTTCACATCTTTGGCAATATCCTGGCTTAATCTTGTTCTTGGGTCAAACATGGTAAGGAGAAACCCTTCTATGTTTAAGCCCGGGTTCAGCCTTTTTTTAATCTTTGAGAATGTATTAAGAAGGCTGCCCAGCCCTTCAAGCGCATAATATTCACATTGAACAGGGATAAGAAGGGTAGTGGCTGCCGTAAGCGCATTTATCGTAAGGATTCCAAGGGAGGGGGGACAGTCAATAATAATATAATCAAACTCCCTCTTAAGCTTTGATATAGATCTTGCTATAATCCTCTCGCGAGACGGATACCCTGCAAGCTCTATCTCCAGGCCGAAAAGATCTGTGTTACTTGGAGCAAGAGCAAGCCCATTAACCTTTGTATTTAATATAATGTCATCAAGGGCGATACTACCCAGCATTACATGGTATATGTGGCGCTTTAATTTATAAGGGGTTATTCCCAATCCTGAGGTGGCGTTGGCCTGGGGGTCTAAATCGATCAGCAACACCCGCCTTCCCATAATAGCAAGAGATGAACCAAGGTTTACAGCCGTCGTGGTCTTCCCTACGCCGCCCTTTTGGTTTACCACGCTTACTATCTTTGTGAACATAGAAAAAGACTAGCATATCCAGAGAAAAATATAAAGGGGAAAAATCAATGTTTCACGTGAAACATTGAATGTAACCATTGAATATTCCAGCTTAATTAAGGGACAGAAAATGAAACCTAATAAATAATATCAAGACAAGGATACCCGCTGTTATCCATGCAACTATGGTATCCTTCTTACGGTTTGCAGGATTTTCTCTTATGAGTTGTATCCCTTCCCCTGTTTTATCTTCTTTAAGGTGAGAGCAGAAAAAATCTGTTATCTTATCAAACCCCGCATAACTGTTTGGTATGATGTAGTTTCTTTTTGGTACAGATATGGTGATATACTGCTTGGAGCCAATAGAAAATCCATCTATAAAAGAGACATCGTCTAATTTAATAGACCTTGATCCCAGCAACCCCCTGATCCTTATACCATCTTCCAATAAGGTTACCTTTCTTATAAAGCTGTTTATAGTTAATATATAAAATATTAATAAGAGGAATATTGCTATGACCAAATGGGGCATTTGAGCCTCATTCAAGATTACATCTGCAAATATGGGCAGAGATATAATAACAGAGAGCAGCATGGGAATTCTGAATGACTTTTTTACCTTGTAAATACCATTCATAGTCGTTACGCTACTTGAAATTTGTGGATTTGGCAAGAGGGTTTTATAGGGGCCCAAACAGACCGTGCCGTTGTTTACCAACGGGTTGTTGCCCGAAGAGGATTGGAGCAACGGCCCGTAAGCTGTATGCACAAGGAGTAGAGGTAGTGATGCAAAATGTGTGTAATATAGTAGACTCTCACTCGCATCTCCATCTGGATGTCTTTTCAGAGGATAGGGCCCAGGTTATTGCCAGGGCCAAAGAAAGCGGGGTTGGCGCTATGCTTCTTGTGGGGCTTGATCCTGATGATTCACTCAAGGCCTTAAAGGTGGCGAAGGCCTATCAGGGGATCTTTTCTTCCATTGGGATTCATCCACATGGGGCGGGCGAATACACCCCTGATGATGTATTTAAGCTGGGGGAGCGTGCAACAGACGAACATATTATTGCAGTAGGCGAGACAGGCATTGATCTGTACAGGGAGACTGACACTTTAGAGCTCCAAAAGGATATGTTTAGGGCGCATATCGAGCTTGCCCGATCTTTAAGCCTTCCTATTATTATTCACGACAGAAAGGCTCATGATATTGTATTGAAGATACTAGACGAGGAGAGAGGCTGGGAGCTGGGCGGCGTTATACATTGTTTTTCCGGGGACATAGACATGGCGCAATATGCCATCAAAAAAGGATTTTTTATATCCGTGCCAGGCGGTATAACGTTTAAGGGCGCATCAGAACTGCGGGATATAATATCTAAGGTGCCGCTCGATTTTCTTTTGGTAGAGACAGACGCCCCTTTTCTTGCCCCTGTACCTTATAGAGGCAAAAGAAATGAGCCATGCTTTATGATAGAAACCATGAAGGCCTTGGCAGAGATAAAAGGGGTCTCTTTTTATGAAATGGCAGCCATTACAGCAAGCAATTTTTCCAGGCTGTTTTTAAAAAGATGACATCTTTAGTTTCATCACATGCGGATTGGTCGCTGATGGGAAGGGCGGGCGAAGCCCCGCCTGATTTATATGAAAACAGGGGCCAGTTTTCAGGGATGGATGTTTCTCTCATCCCGGGCATGTTTTCATCGTTGGTTGTGTCTGCTGTGCAGGCATGAGGGTTTATATATAGAATGGTTTGTGTTATGGAGAATACATAGGGGGGAATATGATAAAGAGGATGGAAGTAAAGACAAATCTTCGGGTCCAGCTTGTGGATATCACCGCTCAAATCAAGGCCCTAGTCAAGGCAGAGAATATGATGGCCGGCTTTGTTATAGTTTATGTCCCGCACACCACATGCGGTATCACCATAAATGAAGATGCAGATCCCAATCTTAAAGATGATATAATAAATACCTTGGCTAAGCTTGTCCCGGACAGCCAAGGGTACACACATACAGAGGGCAATGCAGATGCTCATATAAAGACATGTCTGATAGGGCCTAGCGTGGAGGTCCTTGTAGAAAGCTCGACATTAGTTTTAGGGACATGGCAGGGGATATTCTTAGCAGAATTTGATGGGCCGAGAAAACGCTCGGTGCTGATAAAGACGGTGCCCTGTTAGCCTTGGACATATAGTCCATTATTTACGAAAACTGCTAGGAAGCCCTGGCTTTCAGGTAGGGAGCTGCGGGTTTGGTTATATGCGTTAAACCCTTTCTAATTTCAGCAACCAAACACTAGTTGACAAACGGGCTCGTGATATTCTATTTAGGAGCTAACGAGCGGGCGTAGCTCAGCTGGTAGAGTGTCAGCTTCCCAAGCTGAATGTCGCGGGTTCAAGTCCCGTTGCCCGCTCCAGGAAATTGCGGCGAGGAGGAATGAAAAGTGGGGTTTAGCCCGCTTTTTTGTTATTATGACAGAGACGGAGAAGATAAAAAGGGTAAAGAACCTAATTACAAAAGAGGTCTCCATAATGGGGGTGGGATTGGTAGAGGTAAAATTTGGGAGGGGCGTCCTAAGGCTTACCATAGATAAGCCAGCGGGGGTTACTTTAGATGATTGCGTGGCCGTGAGCAGGCGGGTGGGCCTTCTTCTGGATGCCGAAGACCCAATATCAGAGCACTATAAGCTGGAGGTGTCTTCTCCGGGGCTGACTCGGAGGCTTATAAGCCCCCAAGACTTTGAACTCTTTGCTGGGAGATTAGTGAAGATTAACACCAGAGATAAGGCATATCGAGGGGTATTAAAGGGTTTATTGGGCGAGGATGTAATATTATTAGATGTAGATGGCATTCAGGTCTCGGTGAAGTCACAAGACATTATAAAGGCCAATCTTGACTTTGATTTTTAGGAGGAATGCATGATTTTAAATATTTCAAAGGTAGTAGAGCAGATAGTCAAGGAAAAGGGTCTTAAAAAAGAAGATTTGATAAGCGCAATAGAGGCAGCGGTGCTTAGTGCTGCCAAGAAGGTATATGGCGAGGACATAAGTTTGGAGGCACAGTATAATCCAGAGATTGATGAGGTGGAAATCTTTCAGTTTAAGGTAGCCACAGAGCATGTTGAAGATCCTAACACGCAGATGTTATTGCAAGAAGCCAGAAGGACACTAGATCCTGATTGCCAGGAAGGTGACGGACTAGGCGAAAAATTAGATTCTTCAAGGTTAGGGAGGATAGCAGCACAAAGCGCTAAGCAGGTAATTATTCAGAAGGTTAAAGAGGCGGAAAGAGATGCTATATATGATGAATTTATAGGGAGTAAATTTGAGGTGATGTCTGGGTTTGTGCATAGGTTTGAGAGAAGAGATATTGTTGTGAATTTGGGCAAAGCAGAGGGGATACTTAGAGAAAAAGAACAGATTCCAGGGGAGACTTTCAGGCGGGGGGATAGGGTACAGGTTTATATCCTTGATGTGACCAAATCATTAAGGACGCCACAGATAGAATTATCAAGGTCTCATCCCCGATTTTTGGTAAAGTTGTTTGAAATGGAGGTTCCTGAGGTAGCAGAAGGGGTAGTGGAGGTTGTTGTAGTAGCAAGAGAGGCAGGGATAAGGGCAAAGGTTGCTGTCCGCTCGCATGATACAGGCATAGATCCTGTTGGGACATGTGTTGGGGTAAAAGGGGCGCGGGTGCAAAACATTATACAGGAGCTAAGGGGGGAGAGGCTAGATATTATCCCATGGTCAGAAGACCCTGTGAAGTTTGCGTGTAATGCCCTATCTCCAGCAAGGGTAACCAAGGTAATAGTGGACAATGTTACCCGAAGTATGGATGTGGTTGTCCCAGATGATCAGTTGAGTCTTGCAATAGGGAGGAAAGGGCAAAACGTGAGGTTGGTTGCCAAACTTACAGGATGGAGGATAGATGTGAGGGCAGAAGAACTGGAGAAGGAGGTCTCTCCTGTTGACGTTA
>CAZVAH010000022.1:7068-11990 GCA_964625035.1 uncultured Bacteriovoracaceae bacterium
CTCCTGTTGACTTTAATCCCCTTTCTAGTATTGATTGTTTAGAGCAGTCTCTGGCGGAGAGATTGTATGATGCAGGGTATAAGAGCCTGGAAGCCCTGGCAGGGGCGCAGGTTGGCAACTTGGTAGAGCTAGAGGATATAGGGGAAGGGTTGGCCCAGGAGATTATTTCTAAGGCCGCATCAATGGTGACTGAAAAGGAGAATGACACATAAAAGGGAACCACGTAGACAATGTATTGGGTGTAAGAAGATTTCCCCAAAAAAGGAGTTGCTGAGGTTTGTGAGGGTAGGATCAAACAAGATTTTATTTGATAAGAATGGACGCCTTCCGGGGCGAGGGGCGTATCTGTGCCCTGACTACTCTTGTTTTGAGAGGGCCATAAAGGGGGGACGCATTCAAAAGGCCCTGGATGTGCCCCTTAGGGGCGAGGATTTGGAAGCACAGGTAAAGAAGGCATTGATTGGCGAAATCTTGGAATTGTTACATATTTGCGACAAAAAGGGCTATCTAAAGGTGGATTGTGGCCAAAAGATGACCCTTAAAGAAGGCGATGTAGTAATCTTATCCGAGGATATCTCAGAAAAGAGCCTTGAATCCATTATAGAGAAGACAAAGGCATTGAAAACTAAGGCGTATCAGATTCCATTGCAAGAATACTGTAACCCTTGTTCGGGGGTCCTGGTTCTTAATAGCTATCCTAAGAAGGGCGGAATTCTAGAGGCCCTCCGCTTCTTTAGCAGGCTTACATCAGGAGGGGATAGCACATGAAAAAAATGAGAGTTTTTGAGCTGTCAAAAGAGATGGCCATAGATTCTAAAGAATTAATAAGAATCGCAAAAGATCTGGCCATTTCTGCAGAAAACAGCATGAGCATGGTAGATGCCCATGATATAGAGAGGATAAAGAAAAGGGTGGCCCGACTTAGAGATGAGGATCAAGAGGCCCAGCCGAAAAAAGAAGATGTGTATATAGAAAAGCGTGTGGGCCCAAATGTAATTAGAAGAAGGGCAAAAGCGAGCCCAGAAAGTGCGGCACCCTTCGAAGAAGCCCAGGGGGCACCAGAAAAAGCAAAGGTAGAGGAACCAGGGAAGGAAGAGACGCCTATTGACGTTGCGAAGGGTGAAAAGGCCATAGAACAACCAGATGCCCAGGCTCAAAAGGCACCTGATAAGATTAAAGAGGCCAAAAAAAGAGAAGAGCCCCCTGATGTAGGGCTTAAAGAGAGGGCAGCCAAAGAGAAAGAGATAGTAGAGAAAAGGGAAGTAGAAGAGGGAGAGCCTGAGGAAGGTAGAGCAGTAAAAGAGGGATTACCTTTGCAGCAAGAGGAGATGCTCCCTGAAGGAAAAGAAGAAGAAAAAGAGACCAGAGAAGAAAAGGGGAAAAAGAAGGAAAAGAAAAAGGGAAAGAAAAAGCCCAAAGAGGTAGAACTGATTGAGGAATTAGCAGCAAAGGAGAGCATAGGTGGGCCAAGCCAGAAAAGGGTTTTTAGGCTCAAGGACAAGCAGGTTTTTACCCAAAAAGATATCTATGATGAGGAAAGGGGTCCCTACGGGAGGAGGGCGAAAAAGACAAAAAAGAAGAGGGACACTGTTGCCAGTGTGCCTGTCAGGAAGAGAAAGATAAAGATAGGGCATAGCATTGCCGTGGTGAATCTTGCCAAAGAAATGGGGGCAAAGGTTTCCGATGTAATAAAGATATTAATGAATTTGGGCGTTGTTGCCACCCAAAATCAATATATAGGGGGAGATGAGGCAACGCTTGTTGCCACAGAGTTGGGGTATGAGGTAGATGTATTAAGGGACGAGATAAAAGAAGAGTTTTTTACTCCTCAAAAAGATAAACCTGAAGACTTAAAGCCAAGAGCCCCTGTGGTTACTGTAATGGGTCATGTAGATCACGGGAAGACATCTTTATTAGATGTTATACGATCAGCCCATGTCGTAAAGAGAGAATCAGGAGGCATTACTCAACATATAGGGGCTTACCAGGCGCAATGGAAAGACAAGCTTATTACGTTTATAGATACCCCCGGGCACGAGGCATTTACTTCTATGAGGGCAAGAGGAGCGAAGGTAACAGATTTTGTTGTGTTGGTCGTGGCAGCTGATGATGGGGTTATGGATCAGACAAAAGAAGCGATAAATCACGCAAGGGCTGCAAGAACTCCTATCTTGGTAGCCATAAATAAGATGGATAAAACAAATGCGAATCCTAAGCGTGTCAGGGAACAACTTGCCGAAATCGATCTTATTCCTGAGGATTGGGGAGGGGATACCATATTTGTAGAGGTGTCTGCAAAAAAGGGTACAGGGATAGAAAGCTTGTTAGAGATGGTTTTACTCGAAGCTGAGATGTTAGAACTTAAGGCATGTCCTAAAGGCAACGCGAGAGGTGTGGTCTTGGAAGCAAGCATGGATAGGAATAGGGGGCCAATGTGCACAGTCTTGATTAAAGAGGGGCAATTAAAACGGGGGGACGTCTTCGTGACGGGTCTACAGTGGGGCAAGGCAAGGGTGGTGTTTAATTTCAAGGGAGAGGCTGTGCAAAACACAGGGCCAGCGATGCCTGTGGGGGTCTTTGGTTTAAATGAACTCCCAGCAGCCGGGGATGACTTTATGGTCGTGCCAAACGAGAAAAAGGCAAAAGAGATTATAACCTATCTTTTAGAAGAGAAGGAACGTGCTAAAGCAAAAGAGGACAAGGAGGGCGTGTCCTTGGCCGCTCTGTATAACCAGATCCAGGAGGGGCAAACCCAGCAACTCAACCTGATTGTTAAGGGAGACACCCACGGTTCAGTTGAGGCTGTAGGAAGTGCCTTAGAAGGGATTGATACAGGGGGCAAGATAGAGATAAAGGTGCTCCACTCTGGTGTGGGGGGTATTACCGAAAATGATATTCTTTTGGCCGCCACAGCTAAGGCAATAGTGATAGGGTTTAATATCAGGCAAGACTCCAAAGCCAAGAGCCTAGCAAAGCGAGATGCTGTAGATGTAAGGCTCTATACTGTTATTTATGATCTTATAGATGACATTAAACTGGCCCTCAAGGGGTTACTTGAGCCAGTCTATCGAGAGGTTATTTTAGGCAAGGCAGAGGTAAGAGATATCTTTAAGATCCCCAAGATAGGCACTGTAGCTGGGGGCATGGTAATGGAAGGAAAGGTTGCCCGAGGAGAGCTTGCCAGGCTCCTAAGGGATAATATGGTAATATATGAGGGAAGGATAGACTCGCTCAGGAGGTTTAAGGATGATGTGAAAGAGGTGGGCTCTGGTTATGAGTGTGGGGTAGGACTAGAGCGGTATAATGATATAAAACCCGGGGATGTTATAGAGGTTTATACAAGGCAGGAACAGGAAGGCGAGTTTTAATAATGGTTATAGGGGCATTAAAGACGAGGCTCAGGATAAATGGCGCCAGGTCGCTGAAGGCAAAGCGTAAGGTCTTGAAACCACTTAAGGATCGACTAGGGCACATGAACATCTCTATTGCAGAGGTAGACGATCAAGATCTTTGGCAGGCATCTACCCTGGGCATAGCTATGGTAAGTAATGATTCTAGATATGTGAATTCTCAGCTGGATAAGGTTAGGGAATATATCTATCAATACATAGATGCTGAAGTAATAGAAAGCTGTATCGAAATTGTGCACATATGAAGAAGGCGGGGTTGCGGCAAACAAGGGTTGGGGTTCTCTTGAGAGAAACCCTGGCAGAGCTGCTTGTAAGAAAGGTAAAGGATCCAAGGGTAGAATCTGTTACTATCACTGATGTAGAGGTAAGCCCTGATCTAAGGGCAGCCCATGTATTCTATTGTATGATTGATGCCTTAAAAGCAGAAGACGCGCTTAGGGGATTACAGAGTGCCCAGGGGTTTTTAAGGCATGAACTAAAAAGGGTTCTCAGGCTAAGACATGTCCCAGAACTCATTTTTGTTTATGACAAATCTTTTGATTACGCCTCTAGGATCGATACCATTTTAGATCAGATAAAAAGAGATGAAAGCAACAATTGCTGATATTATAAGGAAAAAAAAGCGTTTTGAGGTCATTACCCATAGCTGGCCTGATGCAGACGCTGTGGGATCTATTTACGCACTTTCCATGGGCCTAAATGCTATGCATAAGGAGTGCAGGGTGGTGTGTCCAACACCAATTCCTGAGCATCTATTCCTCACCCAAGCCCCTGAGCAAACCCTTTTCTTAGCACCAGAGATCTCCCTGTTGGTGGATGTATCGGATATGGGGATGATAGGGGATATAAGGCCTGAAGGAATGGTAGTGGTGATAGATCATCATAAAACCAATGAAGGGATTGGATCTGTATCTTGGGTAGAGCCAAACAAAGCCTCTGCATCAGAAATGGTATACGAGCTTTTAATGGAGTTAGGGGTAGAGATAACCGACTCTATTGCAACAAATATATATATGGGCATATTTGGTGATACAGGTGGATTTATGCATGCAAATACCACAGCAAGGGTTTTTGAGATAGCAAGCAGGCTGGCCATCAAAGGAGCAGCACCCAACTATGTAGCTACTCGTCTCAAGAAAAGCAGGGCCATTACCTATTATAAGGTCCTCTGCCTTGCTATGGAAAGGGTTTTAATACAGGACAGAGTGTGCGCAAGCTATATTACTATAGAGGATTTGGCCAAATTGGGGGCTGGGCCCCAGGATACATCTGGTATAATAGAAGAGATCGCTTCTTTGGATGGGATAGAGCTTTCCATCTTTTTGAGAGACATAAATGCCAACCAAGTGCATTGTTCAATAAGGAGCAGAAATGGAGCTTCTGCCAGACTGACAGCCCAGGCCTTTGGTGGGGGGGGGCATGACAGGGCGGCAGGCTTTACTTTAGAGGGCAGGGCCAAGGCGTTGGTGGGGGATGTTATTAAGGAAGGCTTAAAGTGGGCCCACATGGGGT
>CAZVAH010000023.1:0-11850 GCA_964625035.1 uncultured Bacteriovoracaceae bacterium
CCCCCACACTTCGTGTGGGTCCCATATTTTGTCTTCGCTTCGCTCGCAATAACACGTTTCCAGACTTTTTACGAAATTGTCAATTATAAATTTTATTGTATTATCTCTCCTTTGATAATGGCTTTAGATATATTAAGTAATTGATGACAAGAAGTTGTATAGAGTATAACTTTGAGATGTTAGGAAAAAATGATGAAAGTAATAATCAACGATACTAAAGAGGAACTTGGGAACAAGGCAGCTTCTGATGGCGCGATGCTGATCCGTGAATCCATTGCCGAAAAAGGAGAGGCCAACATCATCCTTGCTACCGGGGCATCACAATTTGAGATGCTGGACGCGCTAATAAAGGAATCGGAATTGGATTGGAGTAAGGTAGTAGGTTTTCACCTTGACGAGTATGTGGGTCTTCCCATTACACACAAAGCTTCCTTCCGGGCTTACTTGCGTGAGCGATTTGTTAGGCATGTACCTATTAAAATGTTTCATTACATTAATGGGGAAGGAGATGTAGAAGCCGAATGTCGTCGCATAAGCGAAATCATTGCAAGACATTCTATTGATGTTGCTTTCATTGGTATCGGCGAAAATGGCCACTTGGCTTTTAACGACCCCGGGGCTGACTTTGAAACCGAAAAGCCGTACATTATCGTTGAACTCGATGAGTCATGCCGCCGCCAGCAGGTTGGTGAGGGATGGTTTAAAAGTATTGATGATGTGCCTGTAAGGGCAATTTCAATGTCCATCCGTCAGATTATGAAATCGGACGCCATCATTTGTGCCTGTCCAGATGGTAGAAAAGCGAAAGCGGTCAAGGCATGCGTTGAAGGGCCGATAACTCCTGATGTGCCTGGCTCGATTCTCCAGAGGCACAGTAATACAGCGGTATACCTTGACTTTAACTCGGCTTCGCTTTTAGAAAGAAAAGACAGGTATTTTAAAAATGAGGTAAGAATATGAAACGTTCAAAAGTTAACAAAATCATGAAAGATTCAATAAAATTCTTATCAGAACAAAATTTTTATTTGCCTAAATTTGCATACTGGAAAATTGATGATTGGATAACCAAAGGTAAGGAAGTTCAAGGAATATTTGACGTCAATTTAGGATGGGATATTACTGACTACGGGAGTGGAGATTTTTATAAAATCGGCCTCATGCACTTTACCATTCGCAACTGTAAAGATGTTAACAAAGGAGTAATAAATTACTGTGAAAAGATAATGTTTATGGAAGAGGGTCAGCGCCTGCCTATACATTTCCACTATAACAAAATGGAAGATGTAATCAATCGTGGTAGTGGGACACTAATGGTTCAGCTTTACAATACTACGCAAGATAATAACTTTGCGGATACCAGTGTGTCAATATCTGCTGATGGAGAATTAAAAGAAGTAGAACCAGGGGGAATTATTGATTTAGATCCCGGAGAATCAATAACCATTCCTCCAAAATTATTTCATGCATTTTGGGCAAAAGACAACCATGGCAAGGTATTAATTGGTGAAGTGTCAAGTTTCAATGATGATAAATATGACAATTATTATTATGATAATGTCGGAAGATTTCCTGAAATTGAAGAAGATGAGGAGCCATTATGCTTGTTATGTTCAGATTATGAGAAATATCTTAGAAGCCATTTCAAAACCTCATTTAAGGCCCAATAGTCCTGCTTAACCATGGCTGTAGTGTAACTTTCGGGTAAAGTTAAACAAAGAAAAAAAGTGGTTGAAATTACTATAACATTATTTACTTATTTCTTCATAATATTATTCGCTGTTACAATGGTTGCCATACTAATAGCGTTTCTGGCTCGACCTGAAAAAGGCGCGAATCTGCTTGACATAAGGGAGGTGGATGGCGTGCCAGTGTTGTGGGAAAATGGTATGCCTTACTTTACCTGGATGAAAAACACAGATCATGAGCAACTTGATCTAAGCAGTGTGTGGAAGTTCCGGCTCGATCCTGATGATATAGGTAGAGAAGAGCGATGGTTTGAGGTCGAATTTGACGATTCAGACTGGTATGATCATCCAGTTCCCGGAACATGGAACATACAAAAGCCTGAATGGCTTGATTATGTGGGAGTGGGCTGGTACAGAAGAAAGTTTACAGTTCCTGCATCCATGACAGGTAAGTTTAATCGTATTGTACTGGACGGTGTTGCATTTGTCGGGCATGTTTATCTAAACGGAAAGTTTATCGGATCACATTCTGGTGGCTATACCCAGTGGAGTCTTGATATCACTGATTCGCTATTTTATGACAAAGAAAATACACTTGCTGTTCGAATTGATACAGGGCGTGATTACTACATGCTTCCGCCTTTGACAGGGCCGGGATATTGCCTTAACTGGTGGTTTTATGGTGGGATCAAAAGGATTGTTAAGATTGACAGCGGCCCATGTGTAACGTTTTGTAAACTTTTAGTCAACACAGATCATAAGGGAAAGATTGAAGGGTCTGTAATAGTCTATAATAGAAAACAGAAAAGTGTGGAAGCAGATGTTGGAATTAGACTTCTTGATCTGTCCGGCGGACTGATAAAAGAAATTGTAGCCTCTCATAAGCAAATTGATAGAAAAGACCTTGGTGCTGTTAAATTTGAAGATATTATCAAAGATATAAAACTATGGTCTCCGGATACACCTGATAATCGCTATATTCTGGAGGTTAATGTCGCAACAATTGAGGGTGCTGAAACACAGTCGATTGAGATAGGGTTCCGGCATTTTGAATTCAAAGGGACATCAGCATATCTGAACGGAGAGAAGATATTTCTGCGCGGTATGAACCGTCATGAGGATGACAGCAGGTTCGGCCCGATCCAGACTGCAGAGCTGATTGAGCAGGATATGGAACTGTTTCGCAATCTGCATGTAAATTTCATGAGGCCGGGGCATTATCCGAACGATATTTCATGGATATTAGCCTGCAATAGAGAAGGTATAATGGTTGTTCATGAGAACCCGCTATATCAGCTTGGGCACAGCTTCCATAGTGTTTGCTCTACCATGCGTAAAGAGGTCTGCAAGGAAGCAACGCGTCAGCTTATTGAGATGATTGAGCGTGACCGGAATCATCCGTCAGTTGTGATGTGGTCTGTTGGGAATGAAAATGTGCCGTTTATTCCGTCAATACGAAAAATATTAAAAAAGCTGTGTGCAGTATCCAGAAGATTCGATCCTGTTCGGCCAATAACTCTTGCCACAATGCACATACCATATGGTGTTATACCAAGGCTTGATTTCTCTGCGGCCCTTGGTGATGTACTTTTTATAAACGAGTACTGCGGCTGGTATTCTGACAAGCCTGAAGATGTAGGACCGTATCTGGATTCAATACACAAAAAGTGGCCTGATAAACCTGTTGTAGTATCAGAGTTCGGCGCCGGTTCGGTTAAGGGGCGGGAACATGGTGAACTGATTGATGTTGGGATGGGCTCAAAGCGCGATTTTTCAGAAAACTATCAGAAAAACTTTTACAAGATTCAACTCGAGCAGATTCTTAAACGGCCGTTTGTAATAGGAACTATGCCATGGGTGTTTGCTGATTTCCGGGATGACAAGAGACCAAACAATCCGATTCCAAACATGAATTTAAAAGGCCTGGTAACTTATGACAGGGAGCCTAAGAAAGCATATCATGTGTTTACAGAAACTTACGCTCAGCTTGAAAAACAAATTGTTATAAACGGGGTCAGGTCTTCAAACTTGACATAGCTATCTTTTTGTAATAGATAATAGCTCATGTCAAGGCCATTAAGAATCGAATATGCCGGCGCTCTTTATCACATCACTGCCAGGGGGAATGACGGAAGGCCAATATACAAACAAGAGGATGATTACCAGAAGTTTCTTGAGACCTTATCCGAACTTCCTCAGAGATACCATGCTATTATTCATGGTTATGTATTGATGGGGAATCATTATCACCTGCTGATAGAAACCCCGAAAGGCAATATTACGAGGGTGATGCATTTTCTTAACGCAACCTATACAGGATATTTCAACAAAAAATACAAAAGGGTCGGGCATCTTTTTCAAGGAAGGTACAAGGGGGTTCTGATAGAGAAAGAGAGCTATTTGGTTTCTGTAAGCAGGTATATCCACTTAAATCCTAAAAGGGCTGGTCTGGTCAAAAGACCTGAAGAATACAGCTGGAGCAGTTATCCTGATTATATAGGGAAAGGCAAAAAAAAGACATGGCTTACCTGTGAGTGGATACTTGGCCAGTATTCCAAGGACAAGGCAAAAGCGAGAAGGCTATACAGGGCATTTGTTGATGAAGGATTTGCTTTAAAGGAACACCCATTTGATGCCATTAAGACAGGGTCAATCCTTGGAAGTAAAGGTTTTATAGACGAGATAAAAAAGAAGACAGGGTTAAAGAAACACAGAGAGATACCCGGAAGCAGCAGGCTTACAAGAAGTATTACATATGAAGATATAGTGAAGACAGTAGCCAAAAAATTTGGGGTAAGCAAACAGGAGATAAGGGAGCCAGGCAGGCGTGATAATTTGACAAGAAAGATCTGCCTTTATCTTTTAAGGAGGCACACGGATCTGACTAATGCGGAGATTGGTGGATATTTTGGGATAGGATATACTGCTGTGAGCCAGGCAAGATTGAGAGTTGCAAGGGAGATGGCAGAAGACAGCAGTCTAAAAAAGAATATTGCAGATATTGAGAAGGAGTTGGGGTCATGTCTTCAAACTTGACATGAGCTATTACCTATCACAAAAAAATGGCTATGTTAAGTTTGAAGCCCTGACCCCAAACACATTTCTTCTGGCGACCCTCTTCCAATATAAGCTGTAGAGCATAGGGGCTTGTCTGAACATGCCTTCCATATCTTCAAGATATTTTTTTTCTATCTTTTCTGTCCGCTCGAAAGAATCTCTTGAAACTTCGGATAGGTCAGCCTCTTTTGATGCCCACTTATAAAACGAGGTCTTGTCACAGACCTCATCTTCTAAGCCCATAATATCCTTCTTAAAGGCCGGGCTCAGCATATCAAAGCGGAAAAGCATATTTATATGGAAGTGTTCATGTCTCCACCAGTATGAATCCGAAGAATAACCTTCTTCTCCTTTGTCTATCCCTAATGGAAGGCTATTCGGGATTACTGGCTTAAATGTGCTCAGGCATGGGGCAGAACAGGCTGTGACAAATATCTTAAACCCATCATTTTTATCTAACTCTACAACAAGAGAGCCCACAGTCTGTGATCTCCTTATGAGAGGCTCTGCAGCATGCATACAGATATCAGCGTTGCTTCCTTTTGAGGGTGAAATTCCTTTATGGGAACGTAAAATTTCAAAGGCATCTCTCACCTCTATATGCCCCCTTGTCTCTTCTATCTTTTTTAATACAGATGACCTTCTTAGACGGCCCCCTGCAAAATGCGTGACAAGTCTTTCGCTAAATGCCCTTATGTCTGTTCCGGGGGCAAAGGATGCATCATCCCGGTTAGAGCCAAGCGTGATAATATTGGATATGGCAGCATAATCATTATATGACTTTAGGGCATAGTCCCTTCCTATGGTCTCCAAGACAAGTATGTCTTTCCTATCCATTATCAGATATGAATTCATATAGCTTAGGCGCTTATCCCTGTAACCGCATGGGCCTGCCTGGCCGTATAGTTTTAGGAGATCAATTATTACAGACGCTGCATCTTTTGCCGTATCCGCCCTTTCAAGGGCAAGCCTTAAAAGATCCATGCCGATAAGCCCTGGTTTCTTCTCGGCCTTTATCTTGGTAAAGATGGCCTCATTTCCTATAGCTATCCCCTTTTCGCTCACCCCCATCTCTGCGCCCCACATCCAAAATGGCCTGCATAAGAGCACAGCATTTGTATGCCTTACCTGGGGAATCGTTATATAGGTGCATTTCAGATCCTCACCCTCATCATACTGGGCATGTGGCTTAGATATAACCAGCTGTGCCTCGTCAGGTTCTCTGTCTGAATTTTTGCCGAATATAAATGTATCCCTACCAGTGTACGATGGGCCTATTGCAAAGGTGTCACACATAATACTTTCTCCTCTTTAAGCTGCTAGCTAATTGCTGGCCCCCGATCCCTGAAGATATGCCTCTTTAAAAACAAAGGGTAGGGAATCCCCTACCCTTCCAAGGTTCTCTAACTTAATCCTGATAGAACTTTTTGCCAAAGAGTTTCTCGCTTTCCCCGGTCAGATCTGCCCATTTTAGCGGGCCTCCTTTATCTGGCGGGAACCCCGTACCCCAGATCATACCAATATCAACTGCCCTTAGATCATCCACTATCTTATCATCCAAAAGCTTCTTGGCTATCTTGAGCATATCGGAAAGAATGAAATCCTGGATCTCTTCTTCTGTCATATCCTTTTTCCCTTTTGCGGGTATAAGAGAGAGAACCTCTGGGTCAACACTCCCGTCAGAAAGGAAAAATCCTTTACCGCTCTTTTTCACTCCGTAACGCCCCGCTTCAACCACATTCTTCAATGTCTCAGGCGGGGTAACCCCTGTAGATTTCATTGCCTTATAAGGGACATCTATACCCACCTCATCAATAAGCCTGATTGGCCCGACAGGCATACCAAAGCTTGTCATCGCCTTATCCACCTTTTCTATTGGTACACCACTTTCAAGCAAACCTAACGAGTTGACGAAATATGGCAAAAGCATAGCATTCACCACGAATCCCGGGTTATCTCTACACACGATTGGACGCTTCCTTATACTAGCTGCAAAGTTAAGGGCATTGTCCACGGTCTCCTGACTTGTCTTTTCTCCTTTGATTATCTCGAGCAGTTCCATTCTCCATACGGGAGAGAAGAAGTGGGTGCCAATAAACCTCTCAGGGTTCTTTACGTCTTTAGATAGAAGCGTAACCGGTATTGAAGACGTATTTGTGGCAAGGAGACAATCACCTGGCACAACTTCACATAGCTCTTTGTAGACATCTGCCTTGACCTTCGGGTCTTCGAAGACGGCCTCTACCACGATATCCACATCCTTAAAATCATCAATATATTCAGTGGTAGGTATCAATAGCTTCATGAGGTTTTCCACAGGCACCTTTAACCTTTTCCTTTGAGCCATTCTATCTAATATCTTTTGAAGGGCCTCCCTGCCCGGCTCAATGGCCTCAGGTATGTCTTTGACAATCACAGGCACCTGCATGCGCCTGAGTATCTCGACAATAATGCCTCTGCCCATTGTACCAAACCCAAGGACTGCTGCCTTTTTCAATGGTTTTGGTGTAAACCCCTTTGTTATCATGTTCCTCGGCTTATCACTCATTGTCTTCAAGAAGAAAGTGTTAATACTTCCCTTGGCCTGGTCTGTAAGGACAACATCTGCAAAGTAATTCTTTTCTATCTCAATACCCTCTTTGAGAGAGCCTTTCACTCCTTCCTGGATTGCCTTGATCGCAAGTATTGGGCCGGGGATTTCCCTGCCCTTTGTGACCTTGAACACACCCTGCCGGGCCATCTCAGCTATATCGTCTATCTGTGATAAATCCTGCTCAGGCCTCTTTAGCTCCATCTTTTTAGATATAATCTCATCAAGAAACTTTTTTGCCTCATCTAAGAGGTCTGCATCAGCACCTACCACTCTGTCTATAATCCCGGCCTCAAGGGCCTTGGTTGCTGGAAGCGTTTTACCCCTCAAGATAAGATCCACAGCATTATAGCCTATGAGACGGGGAAGCCTCTGTGTTCCTCCTCCACCGGGAAAGAGGCCAACGAGACATTCAACAAGCCCTATGTTTGTGGTTGGGGATTCCTTTGCAATACGGGCAGTACATGCAAGGGCCAATTCCAGTCCGCCACCAAGACAATAGCCATTGATTGCTGCTACCACAGGGAACTTAAAATTCTCCACCTTATTGAAGGCATTGTGAAAGACATCCAGGCCAGTGATAATATCTTCCCTGTTTTGCATACTCTGAAGCATCTCGAGATTCGCCCCTGCATGGAAGTTGTTGGACTTGCCGGAGATGATAATGACACCTTTAAGATCCTCACGTTTTTCCAAATCATTTACAAGTTCACTAAATTCCCCTATGGCATCTTCTGTCCATGTGTTCATAGGGGCGCCTGGCACATCAATGGTTAAAATACCTATGCCGTCTTCTACCTTAAAATCAAAATTTTTCATGGTACTCATGATTCATCCCTCCTCTACTATTAAATCTCTTATTACTTTTATTACAGATTAATAAAACAATCAAACCTTTTAAGGAACTATCACAAAAAAAGCATACTGAATAATCTGCTAGCATTCAGCTCTCAGCACTCAGCTAAATAAGGATGAAAATATGGCATTTTCATACAGATTTTATCCCTGCATGGCATATTTCCCTTAAGCGGGCCGATGAGGGCAAAAGGCCCCTACAAAGCTTTGTGCCTATTTTCATATAAACTGCCATGCCTGCGTGACAGGCACAACTAAAAATGAAAATATGTAATATTTTCTCCCCAAATGCAGAAAAATCCTAAATCCTAATTTCTAAACCCTAAACAATATCAAAATCCAAAATCACAATATCTAAACTTATTTTGCCTCTTTCAATATAACCCTAAAGATATTCATAAATTTTATTTGGTTTTATATGTTTTGAATTTCCTATTTTGGTCATTTGGATTTGTTTAGTATTTCGGATTTAGAGTTTAGTATTTATAAACCCCAACTATTAAGTAGTTACCTCGAGATTACCCATGATTCGTTTTCGTGCCACCTATTTTCATATAAATAATACTCTTTAACTGTTCACTCTTCACTGTTCACTGTTCACTATTCACTGCTTTCATATAACCCTAACCCCTCAGCACCTCCCTTGCAATGACAACCCTCTGAATCTCAGATGTCCCTTCATAGATGGACGTTACCCGTGCATCACGGTAGAGTCTTTCAATCTTGAATTCCTTTATATAACCATATCCACCATGGATCTGAAGCGCTTTATAAGCTGCCTTATTTGCGATCTCTGATGCAAAGAGCTTTGCCATGGATGCCTCTTTTGTAAATTCAAGCCCTCTGTCCTTGCGATCAGCAGCCACCAATGTAAGCCAGTTTGCTGCCTCTATCTGTGTTGCCATATCAGCAATCATCCACTGGATGGCCTGAAATGAAGTGATACTCCTGCCAAATTGTCTGCGGCCCTTTGCATACTTAATGGCTTCATCAAGACAGGCACGGGCAATCCCCAGGGATTGAGATGCAATCCCTATACGGCCACTGTCTAATGCAATCATGGCAATCTTAAATCCCAGCCCTTCTCTGCCTAATAAATTCTCCTTTGGGATCTTGCAATCTTCAAATACCAGCTCAACAGTGTTGGATGCCCTCAGTCCCATCTTGTCCTCTTCGTTTCCCACTAGAAATCCGGGGAAATCCTTTTCTACAATAAAGGCAGACAACCCACGGTTGCTCTTACCTGGATCAGTTCGTGCTATCAGGTTGATTACACCTGCATAACCCCCATTGGTAATTAAGGACTTTGTCCCGTTTACCAGATAATAATCACCCTTATCTTCAGCCCTTGTCTTCATACTACCCGGGTCTGACCCGGCACTTGGCTCTGTAACAGCAAAACTCCCCAGCATCTCCCCGCTGGCCAAGGGCACTAAATATTTACGTTTTTGCTCTTCGATCCCAAACTTTAGCAAAGGCGCTGTAGATAGATTTGCCACCGACATGGTAACTGCTGTAGATGCACATGCATATGCTATCTCCTGCAAGGCCAGACAATAGCTTACAGCACCTGCGCCAGAGCCACCATACTCAGGAGGAACCATCATGCCCAGTAGCCCAAGAGTGCCCATCTTTCTCGCGGCATCTTCAGGGAATATCTGTTCTTTATCCCTCTTCCCTGCATAAGGTTCTAACTCCTTTTTTGCAAAATCCCTGGCCATCAGCCTGATCATCTCTTGTTCACTTGTGAGTTGAAACGACATTATGGCCTCCTCATGGGATATAAATCACGACCAAAAGCTCTGTGGCCTCTTTTGTGGGATTGCTGAGCTTATGGCGCAGGGCAGAGTTAAAATGGATATTTCCCTCTTTGCCAAGTGTTGTGATGTTCTGGCCAACCTGGACAGTGACTCCTCCCTTTAGCACATAAATAAATTCTTCTCCTTCATGGTGATACTCAACACCCTTGTGTTCTGCGCTAGGATCAATGGTAACAAGATATGCTCGCAAATGCCTTTCTAGTCCTGGTTTGGTAAGTGACGTGTATGCATATGAGGCTACTCTCTTTTTATGACTCTTCACACGCCTCTTTGCAGCCTTTTTCTCTTCATCCAGTTCGAGTTGCTCCATATCTACCTTAAAGGTACGCGTGAGCTGGAGCACCAGTGAGACTGGCGGAACAACTTCATCTTTTTCTACCTTCTCAAGTATATCCAGGGGATAACCTGTCTCAAGGGAGAGATCTTCCAGGCTCAAACCCTTTTCTTCCCTGATAGATCGTATCCTCTGGCCAAAGGATTCCCTAATTTCCTTTTTTTTGGCCATATCACACCTCCATCTCTATAATCATGGTTACAGACTCCCCTCCGCCTAAACACAAAGAGGCCTGTCCAATATCTAGGTTGCGTCTTTTCATCTCGTAAATTAGGGTAGTCAGAACACGAGCTCCAGATGCACCTATTGGGTGCCCTAATGCCACTGCACCACCATTTACGTTAACTATTTCAGGATCAAGGCCAAGCTCCCTTAAGATAGCCACAGTAGAGCCTGAAAACGCCTCATTTATCTCGTGTAGCTGTATATCGGCCAAATCCATCCCGGCCTTTTTCAATGTCTTTGGTATGGAGTATATGGGGGCCATAAGAACATACTTGAGCTCAATGCCTGCAGAACCAAATGCAACAATCCTTGCAAGGATATTAAGGCCTAAAGATAAAGCCTTTTTTCTGGAAGTAACTACAAGGGCAGATGCACCATCGCTGATAATAGAAGAATTGCCTGCTGTGGCATAGCCATCTTTTTGGAAGGCAGGTTTCATCGAAGCCATCGCCTCCATGCTTGTTGGCCTGGGGCCTTCATCTGTATCAATTCTTATAGTACCCTTTTTCTTATCATGAACGTCCACCGGCACAATCTCCTCAGCAAACCTGCCATGAGCTATGGTATCAAGTGCCCTTTTATATGACTGGCAGGCATATGCATCCTGTTCCTCTCTGGTTACACCCCATTTTTCTGAGATAAGGTCATTACTTATACCCATATGAAAATCATTCACCACATCCCAAAGGCCATCATGTACCATGTGATCCACCAGGGCAGCCGATCCCATCCTTATCCCTGATCTGGAATCAGGCAGATAGTGGGGTGCAGCACTCATATTCTCCATCCCGCCTGCAACCACAATTTCTGCAAAGCCTGTTTGTACATACTGGGCTGCAAGTATAACAGCCAAAAGGCCGGACCCACATACCTTGTTAACAGTAAGTCCGCCTTTTTCAACAGGTATTCCAGCCTTTATGGCAGCCTGCCTGCCTGGATTCTGTCCGTAACTTAAGGGTAAGACCATACCCATTACCACCTCGTCCACATCTCTAGGTTTAAGGCATGTCCTGGCTAAAGCCTCTTTAATTACAATTGCACCAAGATCCGTAGCACCAACCTTACTCAACCCACCCTGAAAAGTCCCTAAAGGTGTCCTACATGTACCCACAATTACTGCATCATTTTCATCTCTCATCTACTTTCCTCCACATAAAGCCTTTATATGAAAAAATTGTTATATAGTTTTGTTGGTTTAATTGGTTTTATTAGTTTAATTGGTTTAAATGAAGTGAAATATTGAATAGTGCTATTCATAAAAACAATCTTTTTCATCCTTCCCAC
>CAZVAH010000024.1:0-1589 GCA_964625035.1 uncultured Bacteriovoracaceae bacterium
CTTTGTCAGAGTGAATAACTATTCAGCCGACAATTAAGCAAAAATTTTTAGGATAATGACGCAAAAATCATCTAGCTTTGTTTCTAATGTCTTAAAGCTTGTTACCGGCAATGTGTTTGCCCAGGGCCTTGGAATTCTGGTGGCTCCTATAGTCGCCAGACTTTTTGCACCGGAAGCCTTTGGTGTTGCCGCGCTCTTTACATCTATTACTGCTATCATGGTCGTTGTGGCCTGCCTTAGATATGAGCTTTCCATCATGCTCCCGAAAACCGATGAAGAAGCAGCAAATCTTTTTGGGGTAAGCCTTTGCTTTGTTTTAATCATTACGTCTGTAACCATTTTGATTATCTTTTTTGCTGGTGATATTATCGTACGTTTACTCAATTTTCCGGAGCTTAAAAAATATCTTTGGTTGATCCCGATTTCCATATTTGTGAGTGGTCTATTTCTGGCACTGAATTACTGGAATTCTCGAACAAAGCACTTTGGCCGCCTTTCTATTGCCCGAGTTGTTTCCGCCACGACTACTCAAGCAACAAAATTGGCCGCTGGCTTTGCTGGGTATATAAGCGGGGGGGTACTGATCGGGACAAGCATTTTGGGTAACATAGTCTCTACATCTATTTTGGGTGGTCAGATATGGCGGGATGATCGCCAGTTGTTCAAGCGAAGCGTACGGGGGAAGAGAATGATCGCAGGGCTCAAGAGGTACAAAAAGTTTCCAATCTTCAGCACCTGGGCAGCGCTGTTAAATACTGTTTCTCATCAGTTGCCCACCTTGATTTTGGCCATCTATTTCTCGGCTACTGTCGTGGGATTTTATGGACTTGGGAGACTTGTGTTGGGTGTACCTATGGGGCTTGTAGGAAGTGCCATTGCGCAGGTATTTTTTCAGAAAGCGGCTGAAGCCAAAAATCGTTCCAATGAGCCGTCCGAAGTTGTTGAGGTAGTTTTTAAGAGATTGGTTTCCCTTGGTATCTTTCCCTTCTTACTGCTGACCCTCATTGGAAAAGATATTTTTATTGTTGCATTTGGAGCTCGCTGGGCTGAGGCCGGTGTGTACATCCAGATCCTTTCCTTATGGATGTTTTTCCAGTTCATATCTTCACCTATCAGTACCTTGTTTAGTGTACTTGAGAAACAGGGATCTGCTCTTTTTTTTAATGTTATTTTGTTTGTTACCCGAGCTCTATCGCTGATTATCGGGGGCTTGACAGGAGATGTAAGACTTACCCTATTTTTATTCGCAAGCACAGGAGTAGCATGCTATGGCTCTCTTTGTTTTTGGCTTATTTCGAGTGCGGGAATACCTGTGATCCATATTGTATATCAAGTTATTAAGTATACCATATACAGTAGCCCAATGTTAATAATAACCGCTTTAGTTAAATGGCCATTAGGAGTAAATAATAAAGGAATATTGCTAGTGGGACTATCTTTTACGGTCTTGTACTATTTTTCATTAATCATGAAAGATAAAGAACTTAAAAAAACCCTTATAGGAATAATTTACCAAAAGTAAAAAAATTTAACCTAAAGTGCATGTAAGACATTTGTTTTACTTGGAAGTAAATAGAAATAATACAAAA
>CAZVAH010000024.1:1599-7289 GCA_964625035.1 uncultured Bacteriovoracaceae bacterium
TTTTGAAAAAATATCTTACCTCTTTAATATATCATTTTCTTTATCTTTTAGGGGAAGGGTTTTCAAATACGGAATTGCCTATTAAGGTTCTTCTCAAGCACATTTTCATACAAAAAGTTTGCCGTATAAACTCGCACGTATCATGGCCAGTACACTGGACATCGAAAATACAATGTCCGGAGAAAATACACAGAGGAACTCGAAATCCAGGACTATCAGTAGGTTGCTATTTAGATGGTCGCAATGGCATTATTCTTGGTAAAAATGTCTGGATAGGCCCTAAGGTTAGTATCATTAGTATGAATCATGACCCAAATAACCATTACAAATATATCAAAACTAATCCTATATTAATAGGTGACAATTGCTGGCTAGGCACTGGCGTTATAGTTCTACCTGGAGTCCGTCTTGGTAATCATGTTGTTTGTGCAGCAGGTTCTGTCATAACCAAAAGTTTTCCTGAAGATAATATTCTTCTTGGAGGAATTCCTGCAAGGGTTAAAAAGCACCTACCTCCTTATGAGAATGGTTAGTATAAATAGTTATTTCTGTCCTAAGAATGGGTAGGGTAGATTAATGGAGGAGCAGCTATCATAAGCACAGATGGCTTACGTAATACTTTTAGTAATAGAGCTTAGGTTAGACGGGTGTGAAGGGGTACAATTACCTACACAGATTTAAGAGTAGCTGTAATGTTGCTAGACTGAAAACAGGAGGATGGGATGAGGGTTTTAATTCCTGATATTGGTCAACATGTAACTGAGAGCGTAAGGTGGCTTTCAAGATCATGTCACCAGGTGGTTCAGGTTATACCTCCTACAAAAAGAATGGGATCAATAATAAAAAGGCTTGCCTACTCACGCTACCTTTATGCAACTGTTGAATCCAGGTATTTAAACCCCCTTGAAGATCCAATTGGCTGGTATAAATTTATTAAGAGTGTCTATGATTTCTATAGTTGCGATGTCTTTTATCCATTTGCATATAAAAGTGTAACTGCATATATACAGGCCTGTAGCAAGGCTGATTTTCAAGGTAACATGAGAACTCCTTATGGGAACAACACACATTATTGGGAGATTTCTGACAAACTTGAGGCACTAAAGCTGGCACAGAGACAAGGTGTTACCGTTCCAGATCTCTTTGGGGTTATCCAAGATTTAGAAGATATAAGTCATATAAAAATAACGGGTACACGTTTTCCTGTTGTCTTAAAACGTACCCGAGGTGTTGGCATAAGAAAAAATGTGCGTATTTCATGGTCTCCTAATGATTTAACGAAGGCACTTCAAGAAATGATAACGTGTAATAGTATGAAAGATAAGATATTAATTCAAGAATATGTACCCGGTGATGTCTTCGATGTTGGTGGATTTGCAATTGATGGGGAATTATATTGTGCTGTTCCACAGAGAAGAACCATAACTTTACCATTGAGAGGTGGTGTTGCAGCAGTCAATGACACCATTGAAGATAAAAGGTTAATCCACTACGCAGAAAAAATGATGAAAGCAAGTAAGTGGTCCGGGCCATTTCAGGTAGAGTTTAGATACGATCCAAGGATACATGAATATAAATTGATGGAGATAAACGCTAAGATGTGGGGGTCCCTTCCTCTAAGCCTTAGAACTGGTCCTAATATACTAGAAATGGCTTTGCGATTTGCTTGTAATCTGCCAGTTAAAAAAAAGATGTACTATAAAAAGGGGATTCGGTATCGCTGGTTGCTTGGACAGGAGTTAATAGCAATGGCATATGCTTCAAAGAGTGATTGGATACAATTTTTTTTGAGATTTTTTAAACGTTCATATTACGATATAGATCTAAAGGACATCTTGCCCGATTTGTTAAGGGCTTATGCGTCCATCTGTGCAATACTATTTAAGAGTAACATTCCAAGGCCATTACTTAATAAAGAGCAGCTTGAAGCAGTAGCAAGGAGATGACATTAGATATCTGAACAAGTCGGTTAAGATATTCAAAACTATTGTCTGATGACACAACCATACATTGATTACAAAAAGCTCCTTCAGGGCTACTATGAAGCAAGGTATTTGCCAAAGGATTTTTCCCCTGAGAGGGATGTGCCTGACTTTGCCTTCAATGTGTTGAATCCATTGGGTCTTCTCTACAGGCCGGTGGTGGATGAACATCATCTTGAAACCGAGGGGAAGAAGCCGATCTGGCCAGGGGGAAAGTCATTTGCCGTATGTCTCACACATGATGTGGATGCAGTCAGCTCCTATTCTTTTCAGCAATCTCTAAGAATACGGTGTTCACAATTATCGCACACGACCTCGCCGAGCAAAAATATTAAGAATTTATTGGGTTTTGGTATAGACCTTCTTAGGTCTGTAAGACAATACGGGCAGAAAGATCCACTTCACTGTTATGAGCGCTGGCTAGAAGTGGAAGAAAAGGTTTGTGCTCACTCCACGTTCTTTTTCTGGCCTGGCTTAAGCACTGTGAGCAAGCGACATCATTCAGATTGCATGTATGAATTATCTGATTCGGTGGTATTCGATAATCAGAAATGTAGCATAGCAGAAATGATGCAAGAAATAGATCGTAGAGGCTGGGAAATCGGACTTCATGCCTCCTGGTATTCTTTTGATGACATCGATGAACTAAAACGACAGAAGGAAGCCATAGAAAAGGTGTTGGATCATGAAATCACAAGCATCCGACAACATTGTCTCCATTACGACATCCGTGTTACTCCCAGAGTTCATTCCGAAGCAGGATTTAAGTATGATTCAACGCTTGGGTTTAATGACAATGTTGGTTTCAGGTTTGGTACTTGTTATCCCTGGTATCTTTCTGATTTAAGAGGAGAAAATAGGCTTCCCATAATGGAGATCCCCCTTATTATGCAAGATGGGGCCATGTTAAATCCGACCAAAGGTATGCGTCTTGATGAGGAGAGGGCCTTTGAATATGTGATTCAAATGGTAAGGCAGGTAGAAAGGGTTGGTGGTGTTTTGACGCTCCTCTGGCATCCCAATCACATTATTGATGAGCCATGGTGGAACTTATACCAGCACACGCTAGATTATTTGAATGAGAAAAACGTATGGTTTGCCTGTATAAAGGAAATCGGAAAATTTAGCGAAAATGATCAGAGATGAAAGTTAAACATGAAAAGTGCACATCACAACAATTAGACACTCTACTAAACGAGCAAAGATTCAAGGATAAATAATTATGGAGTTCATTTACGATTTTGCTCGATTACCTAAAGATCGCCAAAGGCTTATAGCGATCAACTTGGCAGCGAGTAGACTGTTTGATAAACTGAGATCTCTGGATATTGGGTCACTTAATATATCAGATTATAACAAGCGATATCTAACTAATCATTTAAGAAATATACCCAACACCTTACGGAGATACTCGTATATTCTGTCTTGGCCAGTTGCATCTACAAATGTTCCATTAAACGAATTTGTTTTCTTAGAATATGGTGGAGGGTCAGGCATACTATCTTTATTGGCTAAAGAACTCAAGATAGGCACTGTAATCTATAATGACATTTATGATATATCATGCCAAGATGCACACGTCATTGGGCAGTCAATAGGAAATCAAGCTGATTGTTATGTTCATGGAGACATCACTGAAATCATTGACTTTTTAAGAAAAAACTCTATCTCTTGTAATGCATTTGCTTCCAATGATGTAATTGAGCATATATATAATATTGAGGGGTTTTTTAATAAACTCCATGAGTTGTCAGAAGGATCGTTGAGTGTATGTATGGCATCAGGTGCAAATATATTTCGTCCATCAATTAGAAAATCTCTAATGAAAAAACAGATTGAAGTAGAATACAAAGACCGAGAAAAGAAATGGGGGCACAAGGAGAGAGATTGTGTAAGGGCTTATTTAAAAGTGAGGCGAGAAATGATTTTTAAATATGTCCCAAATCTCACTAAGAACGAAATTGAACAGCTGGCAAGGCGTACAAGAGGTATGATAGAGGCAGATATAAAGAAATGTGTAACTGACTATTTAAAGACAGGAAAATTTCCTCAAGATCTGAGCCACCCCACAAATACATGTGACCCTTATACAGGAAATTGGGCAGAGCATTTAATGGATCCCTATCACTTAAAAGACATCTTATCGAAAGAGGGATTCCAGGCAGAGATATTAAGCGGCTATTACGGTCGCCCTAAAAATATTATTAAAAGATTCCTTGCTAGTCTTTTAAATGTGGCAATTTCTATCTCTAAGAAGCAAGGGCTTAGAATGGCCCCTTTTTTTATAGTTTATGGCAAAAAAGCAAAGTAAATTATATAAGCGCTTAAGGGGTCAACATCGACAATCTTTTGTCGATGTTGAAGGGTAACTACTCAATAGCTTGTGGCGGACTTATAAATACTAAACTTTAAATCCAGCGTCGGTGTCAATTTTTCTGATATGGACCACTGTGGAAAAACCGTTTGTTTAGGGTTTAGAAATTAGGATTTTCCTCATTTTATTGAGTATGTTCGATAAAGATATTATAATTCTTTGTGGTACAACAGCCCTGAAGGGGCTACATTTTCCGAGTACAGGGCTTGTACGAGACCTGGAATATTAACATGAAGATACTCATAATCACCAATGGATATCCAGATTCTAATACCTTATATAACGGAATTTTTGTACAGAGATTCTGTTCGGAGCTAAAGAAACAAGGCCTTGATCTCGTTGTGCTTACCCCCAAAGTCTCCAGGAAAAGTCTTTTATTTGAAGAGGCTGGTGGCATAAGGATCTATCGTTTTTGGTACCCAAGCTTGACTAGAACCTTTGGTAAGTCAGGCAGGATTCTCTCAATGATGACTTATATGGTCTCGGGCATACTTAATGCCTTAAGGGTAATAATGATAGAAAAACCAGATGTTATCCATGGTAACTGGATCGTCCCAACTGGATTGATCGCATCTATTGCTGGGCTTGTAACCAGAATACCTGTAGTAAATAGCGCACTAGGCATGGATATTAGGAGGGGTATGTATGGTCCTGTACGTATATTGTTTGATATAGCTGTAGAATTATCCGATAAGATAACAGTAGTATCAGATGTTATGAGAAATCGGAAAGGGCTAGAGTCTGCGGAGGTGATACCATTTGGAGTTGATGATTTATTCTTTAATATAAAACACGATAGAGAAAATAATATTGTTATATCTACTAGGAGTTTGGAGCCTATATATGATATTGAGACAGTGATCCATGCAGTGCCTTTGGTGTTAAAGGCCATACCTGATGCGAGATTTATAATAATAGGTAGCGGCTCTCAAGAAACATACCTCAAGGCTCTTGCAAGGGACTTAAACCTAACGGACAAACTAGAATTTAAAGGTCCCCTACCGAATTCAGAAATTCCTAATTTTATGGAGGATGCTCTCGTTTATGTCTCCACATCCTTGGCAGATGGAACATCTGTATCGCTCCTCGAGGCTATGGCAGCAGGGCTTGTTCCTGTGGTAACTGATATAGATGCAAATAGATCCTGGGTAACTCCTCAAAAAGATGGCTACCTATTCAAGGCAAAAAATCCCCAAGGCCTAGCAAGAAATATTATAGATGCTTTATCAAGAGAGATTCCTGTGGATATACTTGAACAAAAAAGACAAAGATTAAAACAAGATGTGGCGTGGCCTAATATGGCAAGAAGATTTATAAATATATATAACTGAATC
>CAZVAH010000024.1:7299-11823 GCA_964625035.1 uncultured Bacteriovoracaceae bacterium
GAAGGAGATTTGGGATGAAAAGGATTCTTATGTTGAATATTTTTGGCATGGAAAAGAACAATGCCGAGGTTATTCACTTCTCGAACTTAGCGAATGAATTCTACAGGCTTGGATACGATGTTACCATATTTCAGGTCTCTGCCGTAAAAAGGTTTGCAAAACGTGATATACTTCTAGGAGATATTACCTTTCAAGAAGTGTTTGTGTGGGGTCGATCATATATCCTTTTTATCACCTTCCTCTTCGCCATACCTAAATTTTTCAAAATAATAAAGCAGATAAGACCTGATGTTATATATCTACGGCTCGGTGCATTTAGTGCCATTTATGTGATCATCTTAAGAATTTGTATGGGTAATAGCATAAAGATCCTTACTGAGCATAACGGATGGATTGGCCCTGAAGCAAAAGTGAAAGGCATGAATGCTATTTTTGTTTGGTTAGGCACTTTCTTGCAGCGGTATGGAGCCCTTTATTCGGACAGAATTAGGGCTGTATCCTCAGGAATAAAGAAATATCTGGTTACATTGGGGACACCCGAAGAGCTCATCTTTGTGGTTGGGAATGGAACTAATACAACCTTATTCAAGCCCATAAAATCTCACATAAGATGGGACATAGGCTTTACTGGGAACTTGGCAAGATGGCAAGGTCTTGATTGGTTAATCAAGGCATTTGCTCTTGTTTTGAAAAAGGCTCCAGAGGCACGGCTCGCTATAGTGGGTACAGGACCGGAAGAAATAGCCATAAAAAACCTTTTACATAAATTTGGTATTAAACAGAATGTTGATATGCTAGGTGATATACCTTATAAAGATGTGCCCAGGATAATAAATCTATACAAGATCTGTGTAGCACCAAAGAGATTATTTGGTGATCCAAACACTCCTCTTACACCATATTCATACTCCCCTTTAAAAGTTAGAGACTATGCAGCATGTGGCAAACCCATAATAGCAAGTAGGATACCAGGACTGGAAGAAATCGAAGAGGCTGGGTTTGGTATACTTGTACCCCCTGAAGGCATTAACGCCTTGGCTGATGCTATTGTAAAACTTCTTCACAATCCAGCTCTTTGTAAAGAGATGGGCAAAAAAGCCAGGGCCTATGCTGAAACTTACTATTCCTGGGAATTGATAGGAAGGAAAATCTCAGAGCATATAGAGGAACTGATTCACAGCTGAATCTCTCATATGGATTATCATCACAATCATTGAGGTCGTAGGCACAGGCCATAATATCTTTTGTTTGTAAAAGAGGTTTAGGTTTCAACGAAGACCCTGCAATTTTTGTAGGGTCTTCGTTTTTTAGGATTGACTTATCATTAGATCCGTATATCCCCAGGAGGAGAGGTAAAACAGAAATTAGGTGTGGATGTTTTTAAGCTCTCTTTTTCTAAATACATCAATGATTATCTCTGCGCAGTAACCATTCACTATGCCTGTAGCCACAGAGACTATAAGGAGTACCGGCATAAGGTGTATCAGAGCTACATGCCTTATTATGATGGTGGTAGCAATAATCACCTGAGTTGCAATATGGCCGGTTGCGCCGCCTACACTTACACCTATCGGAGAAAACAGGGTCTTTGGGAGACCCCACATAACAAGGGCAGCTACTGTCCCGCCTATAAGTGAGAGCAGAAATGTTGGTGTAAAGATGCTGCCTGATAAGAGGCTCCCTATGAAGACCCTGCTTATCACAACTACAAGCCCCCACATGCCACCAAACATATATAATGCACACAAGGTAAATATATTTGCCAGGCCGAGTCTTAAGAATGGAGCTGGCCTGGGGATGAATGCCTCAAACCAGTGCAGTATCACGGCCATGGCAATTAATATAGCAAGGATAGCGATTCGTGAATTGGTATGCATTTATGTGCCCCAATCTAGACTAAAGTCTAAAGACAAGAGATTAAGGGATTTGATGGATAAGTTGATATGATTTTTTTACTTAATCCCTACCCCTTGAGACCTTTGCATAATACGCATATTGTCATTACGAGCTTTAGCGAAGCAATCTCTAATCACTTGTAATCAATGGGATTGCTTCGTCGCCTACGCTCCTCGCAATGAATATTCAGACACTTATGCAAAGGTCTTCTCTTGATCCTGTATGTAGTCTTTTCTTTGTCCTTTTGACTCTCGACCCCCGACTCTTGGCTCTCGACCCAAATTCCTTACGGCCATGAATAAAAGCCACCCTCATTTTCTCCCTTGCGCCTGTAGACAACAACCATCGCACCCTTTATATCAGCCTGGTCTTCTACATACATAACTGCATCCTCAAAATAACCCACTTTGTCTATGAGGTGATGTTTCAACCCTGTTGATGCAGTCATCACCCTTCCGTCACTTATTATACTTAGATCCTCTTTTGTTACAGGACGTACTGACTCTACCTTTGAGAGGAAGTCTCTGTAGAATTCCATCACGATGTCTTTCAGTATTTCTTTATCCTCACTTGACATATCCCTCAATGGGGTTCCAGAATCCTTGAACTTTCCAGATGTGATGCTTTGGTGTTTTATCCCTAGTTTATTCATAAGCCCCTCTAAACTAATAGATGGGATCATTACACCTATGTTACCCACTATAGATGATGGTAGGGCTACTATCTTGTCAGCTGCAAGGGCTGTCATGTATGCCCCTGATGTGGCTTGCCTTATGATGCATGCCACTACGGGGATTTTCTGAGTCTTCTTGAATTCTTTAATCCTCTTATACATCAAGTCAGATGCTGCAACCCCACCACCAGGCGAGTCTATCTTTAAGACAATCCCTTTTATCGTTTTATCTCTTTTTGCATGAGCCAGTACCGAATCAAGGCGTTCCATTGTGCCTTCTCTTGGTATTATTCCATCTTTTTTTGCAGCGATAGTGAGATAGCCTAGGATTTCTATTACCAGGATCTTGTCTTTTGTGCCTGGGATGAGGGTGCGTTCCTCTATAGGTGGCAGGAATAATAGGTCTTTTATGTTCAGAGATATAAATGCACATCCCTGGAGCATTATAAGCAAGCTGACCGTAAAGATCGTCCTTTTTCTCATCATTTTATCCTCCTTGTAATTTTCCACCAACAGTGATCTCAGGAATCAGGATTGTAGGCTGTGCATCAGCTACAGGGACGCCTTGTCCGTCCTTCCCACATGTGCCAATACCAAAACCTAAGTCACTACCCACATAATCAATAGTTGTAAGGATCTTGGGGCCATTGCCAATGAGGGTGGCACCTCTCAGGGGATCTCCCACCTCGCCACCATCTATGAGATAACCTTCTGAGACCTCGAACACAAAATCTCCATTTACTGTATTGACCTGCCCACCACCCATCTTTTTAACAAATATGCCCCTTTCTACCTTGGATATAATCTCTTTTGGGGAAAGCTTACCTGGCTTTATCAGGGTATTTGTCATCCTGGGTATAGGTCTGTATCTGTAAGATTGCCTCCTGCCATTGCCTGTAAGGTCTAGGTTATACTTATTAGCGGTTATCAAATCTGTCATATATGTCTTTAATATACCATTATCAACAAGGATGGTCCTTTTTGATGGGTTTCCTTCGTCATCATAGCCAATGCTTCCCCTTTTCCCTACTATGGTCCCATCATCTATGACAGTTATGGCATTAGATGCAACACGCTTACCAATCTGTCCTGAATAGACAGAAAGCCCTTCACCTGCAAGATCTGCCTCCAGGCCATGGCCTATGGCTTCATGTATCATGGTCCCACCAGCTTTGCTTGATAGCACCACTGGCATAACACCAGCAGGGGCCTGCCTTGCTCTCAAACACCTGATAGCCCTTTCTATTGCTATCCTTGCTATATCCTCTGGATTAATTTCATTTAATAGTTCGAAACCTCTTGCCCCGCCTATAGGTTCATAACCTGTCTCAATAACACCATCTCTTGCTACCACACCATGTACTGCGAATAATATAAAATCTCTTGTATCTTCTGATATAAACCCCTTTGAGTTTGCGATAGATACATGTTTTTTAGACTCTCCATATATAACCCTTACCTGGACAACAGACTTGTCCATACCCCAGGCTACATCTTCAGCCATCTTTATCCTTTTCATCTTTTCTTCTGGGGAGATAGTAAAAGGATCTATATCTACCTTTGTATAAGATCTGGCTGATCTCTTCTCTAGTGATATATTGGAGTCAAAGTGGCCTTTTTTTATGGCAGATGCTACGGTAAGGGCCAAATCGTCAAGGGATGCTGTGTCGTTTGTGTATGCATATGCGCTTCTATCACCAGATACTACCCTGATTCCAATACCGGACTCATGTGTGGTGATGTATTTCTCTATGCGCATCCCTTCAGAGAGAATAGACGTTCCTGAGATATTTTCTATGTAAATCTCAGAAAAGTTCCCCCCATTTTTCAAAGAGGACTTTAGCAATCTCTCTATATTAATATCTTTTATATCTATCATACTATGTGTATCTCCAACTCCAATCAATGGTATGAACCCCAGAGCAAGCTTTTGCCTCTTATCCGCAGCAAGAAAT
>CAZVAH010000025.1:0-4081 GCA_964625035.1 uncultured Bacteriovoracaceae bacterium
CCATACCCTCCAACCACAGAGGCTCCATGTAGGTGAATGCATCATAGAGCTCCACCACATCTAGCTCACTCACAGGGTCTTTAATCCCAGCCATGGCATAGGCCCTTTTTGATGCATCCTTTAAGGATATAGGGTCTGCCAAATCACGATCTCCTAAAAAATAGGCATCAGAACAATGGGCTATGCCCTTTATCCAGACAGGTTTTGTCCTTGCCTTTCTGGCACGATCCTCATTGGCAATGATGATAGCAGCAGCACCATCACTTATTGGAGAACAATCTAGAAGTTTGATAGGATCAGCGATCTTTTTTGATCGCATGACATCATCAACAGTAATATCCATGGGTAGTTGTGCATAAGGATTGTTTTTGGCATTCTTATGGTTCTTTACTGATACCAAGGCACACTGCTGCTCTGTAACACCATAGCGCTCCATGTAAACACTGGCCTGCAGGGCTGAGGAACTGATGGCATCCAGGCCAAGCAAGCGGTGGTAAATGGGATCAAACATCGCATTGGTAATGACCTTGGGATCGCCTTCGCTCCCCTTTGAATGGGCAACCACAAGTGTGGTCCCAAATCCACCCAGGACACGCATGGCACCGTAAAAGGCACCAAAGGCACCATCGCCCTCTATTGTAGATACATTCTTGTCAGAGGCGCCTGCTGCCTCCTGGACAGCCATACATGAAATGGTCCTGCCATCTAAAAAATCATTAGAAACAGTTATAACATTATCAATATCTTCAAGCGTGTAGCCTGCATCCTCCATGGCCTTGGTTGTGACCTCGTAAATCATGTCATAGAAGATCTCGCCTTTTTTTCTCCTCTCATACCTGGTTTGACTGACACCTACTATCGCAATCTTATCCATGATTACAACTCCCGTCTTTACCTTTAAATGATAGTAAAAGAATCGATATCTAGTATATGACCTATGCGATCCTCATTAAAACTTGCCCTGACCCGAACCCCCATCTTCAATTTGTCCAGGTCCTCCTTGATAATATGGACAAACCCCACATCAGCACCGTCCAGTTTTATAATGGCGTAGGCAAAAGGAGCTTTAGCTGGCTGGAGGGGGTACTCGTACCTCACAATCGTATACGCAGTCACTATCCCTTCGCTACCCAACTCAACCCACTCGTCTATGTCCTTAAAACACCTTCCACAATTCTTACGTGGGGGCACATAGACTGTATTGCAACCTTTGCACCTGTTTCCCAATATCTTTTTCTCATCGCGCAGCGCCACCAAGAAACGGCTCCCAACCTCCCCTACCGACCAGGTATAGGGGACCTTGATCTGGCCCTTGAGAGTCAAATCCTTTACATCTTGTAGCCATTCTGACATATTTTTCTCCCCCTTTATGACCTTTATCCTTATTAAACCTTGAGCATTATGGCCTCTCCCTGAGAAAGCCCTCCACAAATGGCTGCCACACCACGGCCACCACCCCTTCGCATCAATTCATACATCAAGGTCATGGTAACCCTGGCGCCGCTTGCCCCTACAGGATGCCCAATCGCAACAGCCCCGCCATTTACATTTGTCTTTTCCTGAAGCTCCTTCCACTTTTTGGGATCATTATTCGCAAGCTCTTTCAGAGAGACCAAAGTAACTGTAGCAAAGGCCTCATTGATCTCGATCAAATCCATGTCATCAATGGTTTTGCCAGTCTTTTTTAATAGCTTTCCAATGGCCCGGGCAGGGACCTTGGCCATGTACTTTGGAGCACCGGCTGCACACTGACATGCCTCAATGGTTGCCAGAGGCCTCAGGCCTTTTTCTTCAGCCTTTTTGCGGGTCATAATCACAATGGCTGATGCCCCGGAATTCATGCCTGGGGCATTTCCGGCCGTAACAGTAGGACTGCCATAGACTGTCTTTAACCTGGCCATCTTTTCTAACGAGATATTTTCTCTAGGTGATTCATCTTTATCCATGACAATGGGCGCTCCCCTTTTTTGGGGCACCTCAATGGCCATGATCTCTTCACCTATCTTGAATCTCCCTTCCTTGTATGCCTGAAACCACCTTTGATGACTTTGAATGGCCCATTTATCTTGCATCTCACGAGTGACCCCACACTCCACTGCAACCTCACCGGCATCTGTAGCAACCGGGGCAAAACCCTTTCTGCCGTAACCCAGCTCAAAGAGGACATCTTCCAACTCTATGGGCCCAAGACGGTTACCCCATCTTGCCTTTGCAGCGCTGGCTATAAAAGGGACATTCCCCATATTCTCAGCCCCAGATGCTATGACAACCTCAGCATCTCCTGAATTGATCGCACGGCACCCTAAACGTAGCGCTGTCATGGATGAGCAACAGGCACGGTCTATAGTCAAAGAAATATTGTCTTCAGGAAATCCTGCCAATAGCGTAATCTGCCTGGCCGGTACGTTTGTATATATGGCATATTCAGCTGGTATGCACGTCCCATAATAAACCTCATCCACTTCCTTTGGATCCAAATCAATCCTTTTTAAGACCTCTTTCAATACCATAACGCCCAGATCTATACTGAGGGTGGTCCTTAAGACCCCATCAAATTTTCCAAACGGAGTACGTACGGCACTCACTATGACAATGTCATCTTTCTTCATACTCTTGATCTCTCCTTCCATACTTTATCTCTAGGTTCTCAGTCTAAAAGCCCTACCTGATCCCGAAATCTTTGCCGAGAATTTCTCCGGCACAAATAACGCCTGAATCTATAGCGCAATCCATTGCAACGCCATATCCCCTGGCAGTATCTCCCGCAAAATAAAGGCCCTCAACATGTTCGGATCTCACGGGAACTTTCTGGGTTCCTGCCTGGGAAACAGACTTTGCTACACCCTCAAGCTTCCAGCACACAAGATCAAGCTTCCAGTCAATACTGTCCTTGAATCCAGGATAGACTTCCTCCATGAAATCAGGCAGCCTTGCAATCAGCTTGTTGACCAGCGTTTTATCCAGGGACTCTTTTTCAGTCATCGGCAAATAGGCCGTATAAAGGTATTTCCCTTCTGGAGCTACTCTCGGGTCTAAAACAGACTGAATATTCCAGCAGATGTAAACATCGTAATCATACCCTTCCTCCATTGGGAGTACACAGGTGTTCTTAATGCCCAAGGGCGCATGTTCCTCGGGCATCACAAGCTTGTTTAACCCCATATAGGGCGAATAACTTCCATAGCCATACATGCTTGTAGTATCATTCACCCATTTTTCCGGGAAATTCTTCTTATCGATGACCCGAAAGGTATTCTGTGCAGGAATATTGCTTATAACCATGTCTGCCGTAAATTCCACTATCCCAATGTCTTTTTCTTCAACTACCACGCCGGTGACTTTGCCTTCCACTACCCGTATTTCCTTCACAGGCCTATCGAGTTTCAGATCACCACCGAGGGATTCAAACTTGGCTGCAACCGCCTTGGACCACTCCATGACACCACCTTCAACAAAACCGCCGGTATACCCTGTTAGACCACGTGCGATTTTTGGTCCGAAAGCATATTTGAAATATCTGAAAATATCCCCTATTGAGATATCTTCCGGATTGTTGATCGTTGAAAATAGAGTGCATACTGTATGCAGATGATTGTAAATAATATCGTTTTTGGTAATCCCCTTCTTCTCCGCCCACTCCTTTAAAGACACCTTTTCCAGCTCATCAATCTGTTCATCTGACATCCTATGGGGATCTGTATAAAAATCAAGATAGGGAATTTTCTCCTTTTTAGCGAGTTCTTTCAGCTCCGGATCAATGGAATGTCCTGCAAGATCTTTGTAGATCTTGCCTTTATAATATGATGCCCATTGCCCCCCGTGTTTATTGACCCCTTCAATTCCGCCGATGAGTTCCTCAAAATCAAGCATGTAACCGATACCATTGGCGCTAATGGCATGGTATCCGACATCCAGTGTGTATCCGTCCAGCATTCTTTGGCCTATGATGGTATCAATCTCCGGTTGGGCACCGGCACAATAGGTGTATTGTGTAGCCAAAAGATCTTTGTACCAATGAAGCCCGTTGTTTGAAATTTCTTCTCCTTTAATTGACAGAGCGCGCCCACCGACACGATCACAC
>CAZVAH010000025.1:4091-11729 GCA_964625035.1 uncultured Bacteriovoracaceae bacterium
CGACTGTTAAACCGCCTACACCAGCGCCAATAACTATGGTATCATATCTTTTCTCTTTATCCATAGGTATTTTCTCCTTTGACAACCTTTCAGATTACAACACCATATACTCATGGAGCAGCTCCCCGGCTGTCTGATCCCTGTCTCCATCGACTTCGATATTCATCTCGTAATCTGCTAAAAACCGAAAGTAGTACTGATCCCAGTCAGCCGCCTTGGGTAGCTGCATAGAGTCCACCACCCGATGGGTGTTCAGGGTCAGGTTGAATTTTACCCCTTCGGCATCAGAGGTGATTATCAGCTTCTTGGCATATTCCTTGCCCGTCTTCTCATCGCGCACTATATCCTGGAGCTCCGTATGCATCATATCTGTCGAGAGTACGATCCTACCTGGCCTGGCGATCAACAAAGGCGAAATTACCGGAGCATCTTTTTCCCGCGGCATGACCCAGCCATAATCAATGGCATATTTTTCAGTATGAACTCTGCCCCAGTACCAGCTGTCAGTGAACTCATACATACGGGAATTACCCCAGTTATGATCGTGATAACCTGCGCCGTGGACCTTGATGGTCTCTCCTTTTAAAAATAATTCCCCCTCAACTTTGCCATAGGGTACTGGCACTACCCAACCGCCTACCAAGCATTTATCCTTATCATGGTAGAGAAGCCCCGTGCCGGGCTTCCACGGGGGCACAACATTTTTGAAGGTCAAATGAGCACCGACCTTATTGACCTTGATATATATTTCATAGCCACCCCCGGTATCTTTCGCCCAGCTGTCACCCATCCTGACATCACAATAGTCCGGAGATGAAAATACTTCATCTTTGCCGCAGGCTGCATACCGGGCTGTCTGGGTTCCATCAGGTTTGTAGATCATCACCTGGATCGTAGGGATGATAGGTTTCATAAACCCGTTCATGTAATGATAGGTAACGACACAATGGTAACCATTATCAAATGAGGCATCAAAGTACCACCACTCATAGTAATCACCCTGAGTGTAGATATGGCTACCGTCATCACGCGGCTGATAATTTGTAGCACCGCGCACTGCTCCTCTTTGTCCGTCGAACAAGCTCAGATATCTTTTCTTTTCCCTTTCTTCCATCTTCACCTCCTGATCTGCTCAGCCGATCAATGGGTTATGTAACTAGCATGTTTTATTGAGAGAAGAATCAAAGGGGTTTAAAATACTGTATATCCAGTATATTACCCTTTCTCTCTTTTGCAAAAACTGGCCTTACCCTCATACCTATATGGATCTTGGAGAAATCCACCTCATCGATAAAATGTGCCATACCAGTATCCGCACCATCCAATTTGACTATCCCATAGATAAATGGTGCCTTACGGGGGTGCACCGGTTCACTGTAGGTGACAATCGTGAATGTCTTAAGGGTTCCATAGGGCCCGATCTCCACCATCTCGGATAATTTGGAAAAGCAAACCCCACAAGTGGTCCTGGGTGGCCAATAGACCTTGTTGCACTTTGGACACCTAACCCCCAAGATCTTCTTTTTGTCTCTCAAGGCTATGTAAAAACGACTGCCCATATCGCCGGCATAGTATGTACTATTTGCTGTGATGTGCTGATCAACCTCGAATGGTTCGTAGGCTTTATCTTCTGTCATGGCATTACTCCTTGTCTTTATAATGGTTTTATCCTTTTGGTTTTTTCTGTCCCGGCAATGGTTTTAAGTAGCGAATATCACTTAAATCGCCAATCCTGTCTTTTTTGGATCGCAAAACCACCTTGCAGCGCATACCAACCCATACCTTATCCATGGTAGGCTCTATATTGACAAGATGGTCCAAAACCGAGGTTGCCCCATCCAGCCTTACAGAGCCATAAACAAAGGGTGGTTTATGTGGTTTCCCTGTCGTAGGATCAGTCAGCGGGATATACATAATGGTAAAAGCCACTAATGTTCCCTCATGACTCAGTTCAACCCATTCATCATTTTTCACATGACATTCGGCACAAACAATCCTTGGGGGCAGTTGGACACGCCCACACTTTGGACATTTAATCGCAAGGATCTTACCTTTATCCTTTAACTCCATAAGAAACTTGGTCATATACTTGCCGGCAGCAAACCTGTATGGGACATCTACTGTAATTGGAATGGAGATCAATTCTTTTTCTTTTTTTGCCATATCTTCACTCCTTACTAATCAAGTGTCTTTGATAGTGCTGTCATTACAGCCCAGTTTGTTCCACCATATGCAGTGGTCAGGGCCCTGTTTACCTCTTTTGGTACCTGATGGCCTCCTGCATCACCTCGAATCTGCAAGGCTGCTTCCCATACGCGCAACATGGCTGAAGCCCCAATGCAATTCGTAGACAAAACACCCCCTGAGGGATTGACTGGAATCGGACCATCAATATTGGTTGTGCCTTTTTCTATCAGCTTAAATCCTTCTCCGGGTTTGCACAGCCCCAAATCTTCATACCAAACAATCTCAGACCAGGTTGCCGGCTCGTAAATCTCAAACACATCAAAATATTTGGCTGGATTTTTAACCCCCAGTTTTTTATATATACGTGAGGCGCATACCTTAGAAAAGATTGGCCTTTTAGTTTTGACATCCCGCCAATCCAACTCAAACTGCTCATTATGAGCGGTCTCCATGGCCCTTATCCAAACCGGTTTTTTACACCGATCCTTTGCTGTCTTCTCATCTGCCAAAATTATTGCACAGGCGCCATTGGATGCCGGGCACATATCCAGCATGCGAATAGGCCAGGCCAACATCCGGGAATTAAGGGCATCTTCTATGGTTATGTCCAATTTCAAATGAGCATACTTGTTCTTCCTCGCGTTTTGACGGGCCTTTACAGCAACCATGGCTGAATGTTCTTCTTTGGCTCCCCACGCAGCCATATAAGAAGACCCCATCATTGCAAAATAACCCACAGCAGCGCCTGCCATAGAACGCCCCCATAATGGATGTGCCACACCACTTAGAATAGCACCTGTATCACCTTCCTCTTGCTTTTCAAATGCAATGCACAAAACCTTGTCAAAAAGTCCACTCGCTACATGATGTGCCCCGGCGCATACTGTAGTTGCCCCTACAGTACCACCGGTGGTTATCTTTAATCCCGGCTTCCCATAGGCACCGGTCCCGTCTACCAACCAGCAGTCGGTCATGTGGGTGCCTTCAAAAAACTCCATATTGCTAAGTAGTATCACATCAATCTCGGCAATACTCATCTGCGCATCATCCAAAGCCCGGCGTACTGCCTCATTTACCATCTCCACCTGATTGACATCGTGCCGTCTTGCCGCATGATAGGTCTGCCCCCCACCTATGATTGCAACATTTCTTTTCATTTCACGCCTCCACTATTCTTTTCCAAGAACAATCATACAGTGGTGCTGACCACAAAAACCACTGTGCCCCTGGGCCACAGCGATCTTCACATCCTCTACTTGATGATCTCCAGCTTCACCCCTTATTTGAAGGCCTGCCTCTGCCACCCGGTTTAGGCCGGCAACATTCGCAGGAACACCTGATAAGAGTCCTCCTGAAGGGTTTACTGGTAGGTTACCCTTTATGCCTGTGGTTCCTGAATCAATAAGCCTTCCCCCCTCACCTTGAGCACACAGACCAAGCCCTTCTGTCCAGAGTAATTCTTGGTAAGAAAACTCTTCACCTAACTCAACGACATCTATCTGCCTGCGTGGCCTTTTTATACCAGCCATCTTGTATGCCCTCTTAGCTGCCATTTGTAATGCCATGCAATCTGCCAGATCTCGATCACCTAAGTAATGAGCATCGTAACAGGTGCCAATCCCTAAGATCCATACGGGCCTATCAGTGATCTTTCTGGCCTTTTCCTCAGACGCCAGGATCATCGCCACAGCACCATCTGTGTCTGGGGCAATATCTAACTGGTGTAATGGCGGGGCAACAATTGGTGAGCTCAATACATCACCCACTGAGAGATCCCCTATCTGATGTGCCAGGGGATTTAGCTTAGCATTAGAGAGGTTTTTTACCACCACCTTTGCACACTGTTCTTGGGTAATGCCATATTTGTACATGTATCGTTCTGCTTGCAATGCCCCTGCAGATGTATAATCAAACCCGAGAAGCCGGGTATATATAGGGTCAAAGGCATCATTGTTTACAATGTTACGGTTGGTCTGACTCATCTTTGTATGAGCCAGTAGTAAGGTGCAGTCAAATTCCCCGGATAAGATTCCTATAGCCCCGTAATAAACAGCAGTAGAGCCATCCATGGCCATCTTCTCCTCATTGCGAAGATGCCCTCCTATTACATCGGTAATGCCGATATCAGAGATAGTCTGCCCATCCCAGATATCATGGGAACAGCTGATGCTATTATCAATATCCTTTTCCATTACTAATCCTGTATCCTTAATCACCTGCTCAATCACATCATAGGCTAGCTCAGCATAATTAACCTCTGGACGCTTTGGTGCAAATTTTGTCTGGGCTATACCCACTATAGCCACACTACCTGACATATGATCCTCCTCTCCTTATAAAAATTCTGGCGCCCTAATAAAAAATTAGATCCTCTCAAAGATAGTGGCAACACCTTGTCCTCCACCAATACATAGAGTTGCTAAGCCATATCGCCCCTTAGTCCGCTTTAGCTGATGCAATGCCGCCAGTGCCAACCTGCCACCACTCATACCATTGGGATGTCCAAATGCTATTGCACCACCATTGGGATTCCACTTCTCTTCCTCTATCTTATGACCTTTTTTAGCCAGTTCCTTCATCACTGCTAAAGTCTGGGATGCAAAGGCTTCATTACACTCTATAACATCCATATCCTCTAATTTGAGGCTGGCCCTTTCTAAAACCTTGGGTATTGCATAGGCTGGACCGATACCCATATACTTTGGTTCCACCCCAACTACCGAGCAGGTGACAAACCGGCCTAGAGGCTTATACCCCAATTCATTACACTTTTCCTTGGACATCACTAAGATGGCTACTCCCCCATCGTTGAGGCCTGAAGAAGTACCTGCGGTAACCGTGCCATCCTTTTTAAATGCCGGCCTTAGCCCAGCCAGCTTCTCCAAATTTGTATTACGAGGGTGCTCATCGCGATCAAAGATAATGGGGGCCCCTTTGCGCTGCGGGACTGTAACCGGGACGATCTCTTCCTTGAAATAACCCGCCTCTATGGCCTTAATCGCCCTCTGCTGGCTGCGCAGCCCATATCTATCCTGCTCCTCGCGTGAAATACCCCATTTTTCTGCCATACCCTCCGCAACAATGCCCATGGGCACATTATATTCTTCTGAAGGTCCAACTTCTCGTGTAATATAGCCCGGTGGTGTCAAGGAAAAGGGGGCTTTCTGTCTCTCCATCAGATAAGGTTGTGTACTCCAGCTCTCGCAACCTCCAGCAATGTATATATCACCAAGACCAGCCATGATTGCCACGGCTGCAGAATTTACAGTCTGAAGGGCGGATCCACATTGTCTTTCAACGGTCTGGGCAGGTACTGTGACCGGAAACCCCGCCCTTAAGCTAGCCCAACGGGCAATATTAACCGCTGCATTATTGGTGCATGCATGGCCTATCAGGATATCCTCTACTATGCTCGGATCCAGTTTGGTCTTGTCCAAAAGCCCTTTTAAGGCAATAGCAGCCAGTTCTTCAGGCCGAAAACCTGACAGTGTACCACCCATTCGTCCAATTGGTGTTCTCACGCCATCTACAATAACAACTTCTTTCATGCTCTACTCCTTTAATCTTTGTTTATCTGCCCTTGAACTCTGGTTTTCTCTTTTCCAGAAATGCATTCATACCTTCAATGCGATCCTCAGACCCAAAGCAACAGCAAAAGCATCTTGCCTCAATTTCCACACCAGTCCTGATATCTGTCTGCATCCCGTGATTGATCGCCTCTTTGCCCATAGCCAGTGCAATTGGACTCTTTGAAGCAAGTTTTTTACACATCTTTGCTACAGCCTCACCCAAGTCCGCCTTGGGTACCACCTGATTAACCAGACCAACACGATAGGCCTCCTGAGCAGAGATATGATCACCGGTTAATACTAACTCCTTGGCCTTCCCCATTCCAATAAGCCGCGGCAGGCGCTGTGTTCCACCATAGCCAGGTATAATTCCAAGCCTAATTTCAGGTACCCCCATAATGGCTGTATCTGCAGCTATACGTATGTCACACACACAGGCCACCTCAGTACCACCACCTAAGGCAGCACCATTAATCCTAGCTATGACCGGTTTGCGGAAGCTTTCAATGTTAGAACAAATCTGTTGGCCTGCTGGCAAGGTATGTAACACATCCAGGTATCCACTGCCCTTGGCCATTACTGAGATATCACCACCAGAGATAAATGCCTCATCACCCGTGCCAGTGATAACTACCACCCTAATAGTGTCATCTGCATCTATGTCATTAAGTGCGTCCTGAACCTCCAGCATGGTTTCATAACGAATGGCGTTTAATACCTCAGGCCGATCTATGGCAATCGTTGCTACAGCACCTTCTTTCGTATAGACAATATCCGTATAACTCATAAATATCCCCCTTGATAAATGGTCTTATTACTATGATGTCATTTCTTCATCAGGATCAGAACAACTTGAATGGTTTCTTGGTCCCATCAGGAAAATAATCATAAAATCCTTTACCATTTTTTCGTCCCAATCGTCCTGCTTCCAACATCTTTCGGTATAGAATATTCAATTTACTAGCTTCACTATGGGTGTACTCAAATACGGCATCCTGGGCCATCTGAATTACATCAAATCCACCGAAATCTGCCAATTCGCATGGCCCCATGGGATGACCACATCCCAATCTCATGGCTGTATCGATATCTTCTGCTGTTGCGGTTCCCTCTAATACCATCTGGGCCGCCTCCATATAAAGAGGGCCAAGCAGACGATTAACAATAAAACCTGGGGTATCCTTGACCTTAACCGGAACCTTGCCCATCTTCTTTGCCACAGCAAAGGCAGTCTCCACAGTCTCTTCAGCTACTCCAATTGGGAGAACTACTTCCACCAACTTCATCACTGCTGCAGGATTGAAGAAATGTGTACCAACAACCTTATCTTTACGAGACGTCGCACCGGCAATAGCAGTGATAGGTAGTACCGATGTGTTTGTAGCTAAGATGGTATGATCTGGACAGATCCTGTCCAGATCTGCGAAGGCCTTTTTCTTCAAGTTCAGGTCTTCAGGCACAGCCTCTACAACAAAATCAGCATTCTTTGCTGCCTCTTCCAGATTGGTACAGGTTTTCAATCGAGCAAAGATAGCATCACCTTCTTCCCGGGTTATCTTGCCCTTTGCCACAAAACGTTTCTCGATGTTACCTTTAATCTTATCTGTGGCCCGATCCAAAAATTCTGGTGCGACATCATACAGGCATACATCAAATCCACCGAATATGGCAGCCTGGGCAATCCCATGCCCCATAGTGCCAGCCCCTACCACTGTTAACTTTTTAACATCCATGGATGCAGCCCTCCTTTACAGGATAATAAACCTGTTAATCTTTGCCCTCACCAGATATTGTAAATGCCTTTATAATGAAATCTACAATATGATCTCTTGCATCATTGATAGAGATTTCCCTCTTTTTTAATTCATCTAAATTATATACA
>CAZVAH010000026.1:0-11648 GCA_964625035.1 uncultured Bacteriovoracaceae bacterium
CCCTTATAAAGATAGATACGCACAAACAGGATCTGCCAACAGTAGGCCTAGGCGACTCAGATTCCCTTAATATAGGAGACTGGGTTATAGCAATAGGAAATCCCTTTGGTTTGGGTCACACCGTGACCCAAGGCATTGTAAGTGCTAAGGCAAGGATTATAGGTGCAGGACCCTATGATAATTTTATCCAGACAGATGCAGCTATAAACCCGGGAAATTCCGGAGGGCCTTTGATTAATATGAAAGGCCAGGTTGTAGGTATCAATACAGCCATAGTAGTAACAGGTCAGGGTATTGGCTTTGCCATACCCATAAATATGGCCAAAAATATCCTGCCCGAATTGAAGGAAACAGGTAGTGTTACCCGTGGCTGGCTCGGGGTGGCAATACAGGAGGTAACCCCTGAGATAGCCCGTGCAGTAGGACTCAAGGAACCAAAGGGCGCGATCGTATCTATGGTCTACCCTGGAGATCCTGCAGATAAAGCAGGGGTAAAAAAAGGTGATGTGATCCTTAAGATAAACTCCAAGGAGATAAAAGATTCTTATAGTTTGACACGATTGATAGCAGGTCTCAAACCAAGATCTAAGGTAAAGATTGTAGTATGGAGGGACAAGCATGAAGTGGAGCTTACAACAAAATTAGAGAAACGTACGGACAAGCATATTGCAAGCCTTTATGACCAAAAACGCAAATCAGAGGAAACACAAGATAAATTAGGGCTTAAATTAAAGGAGATTACACCTGAAATCTCGCAAAGATATAACCTTAAAGACACCAGTGGCATCTTGGTTGTAGGTATAGATCCAAAAGGGAGCGCATCATCCAGTAATATAAGGCAAGCAGATATCATAAAAGAGATCAATGGACGCCAAGTAAAAGGGGTTGAGGATTACATGGATGTACTTCGTGATGTGAAGAAAGGGGATACTGTACTTCTGCTTGTTCAAAGGGGTTCAAGCCCACTTTATGTAGCTATTGATGTAAAGTGAAGGTCCTCGCACCTGCCAAGATTAATATCTATCTCAAGGTCTTGGGGAAAAGACCTGATGGTTACCATGAGCTAAAAACCATTATGGTGCCTTTAAATGTCTTTGATGAGATATATATAAATCCTGCAGCCAGCAGGATAAAGCTGGAGACTCCAGGATATGATGGGGATAAAAAGGACAACCTGGCTTTCAGGGCTGCCAAACTGTTCTTTGATGAAACAGGGCTAAAAAAGGGTGTATCTATAAAACTTATAAAACATATCCCTTCTGGTGCAGGCCTTGGGGGTGGCAGTAGCGATGCCGCATGCGTACTTACCACAATGAATGACATATTTAAAACCAGACTTGGGGAGAAAGAGCTGTTATCAATGGCAGGTAAATTAGGTGCTGATTGTCCATTTTTTGTCCTTAAAAAACCCCTGATTATGGGGGCCAGGGGAGATCTCCCATTAAAAAAGATTGAACTTGAAGACAGGGCATATCTTCTTGTAATCCCACCGTTCGGTATTCCAACAGCTAGTGTTTACGCCAAAATCAGAAAAACACCTCCTCATAAAAAGGATATACTTACTATAGATAATATATGGAAGTTAGTCCCTGAAGATTGGTTGATTAATGACCTTGAGGATGTGGTCTTTTTTATGTTCCCGGAAGTAGCTCGGATCAAAAAAGAACTGCTTGCATCAGGGGCTATTGGTGCCCTAATGACAGGTAGCGGATCTGCAGTATTTGGCGTATTCTATGATGATGCACACCTTCTTAATGCAATGAAACATCTAAAGAAGCATACAGGGTACCAGTATATATCTACAACAGGATTTATAGACGCTTAGGCGCTTAAGGATTTAACATCGACAAAAGATTGTCGATGTATGGGTATTACCTTGTATTTATTGATAATAACATATGGCAACATCTATTCCCTCTTGAGGGGGGTTAGGAGAAAGTCCCCCTTTTGAAGGGGGTTCGGGGGATGTTAAGCAAATGACTGCCTCATCATTCAAGATCTCATGGTTATATTATGATCCCGTTGTTTGATATATTGCTTCACTGGTGTCCGGTTAAAGTATAATACTCCAGTTTATTATCGCTAAGTTATTGATTTCACTACTCCTGCTGACTGGTTCAAATTTCAGGTTGACTGCAAGCAAAATTTCCGATAAAATAAATATTATCAGCTAGTTATATGTGCTTCAATCAAATATCGGACACTAGTAATATTGCTTACACAGAGTAAAAAATCAAAAAAGATTAAAAAATCGTTGCTTTTCATGAAAAATTGTTTATTATATCATATAGGTAAGTTAGTTCCTGAAGATTGGTTGATCTTGAGGACGTATTTTTTACTATATTGTAGAAGCAGTTTGATTTTGTAAAACTGCTTCAAAGGCTGTAGGGCTTTCATTGTAAGGTGATGGACTTGCGGTATTTGAGATAAACATCATGTATTAGTAAAACTAATCAACCATGATGTCACCATTTTTAATGTAATGTTTAATGTAATTAAAGAAACACGAAGGGTATTATCTTCAATGAGAGATTGGTGGGAGGTTAGGACATGGAGATTACAGAAGTAAAGGTATTCCCAATAAAAGACAACGAAAGATTGAAGGCCTATGCATCAATAGTCTTTGATGATTGTTTCGTCATTCGTGATCTCAGGGTTATACGTGGCACCTCTGGTTTATTTGTGGCCATGCCTTCACGTAGAAGAAAGGATGGATCATTCAGGGACTCAGTACACCCTCTTGACATAACAACAAGAACGAAGATAGAGAAATCTATCATAGACCTATACAAAGAAAAGGTTGCCAAGGAAACTTAATTCTACTATAGAAAAACCCAGCCAATATTGAGAAATCTAATAAACATACTGGGATGTCGTCTAACGGCAGGACACGAGATTTTGGATCTCGTTATGGTGGTTCGAGTCCACCCGTCCCAGCCAAAGAGTAAGGAGTAAAGCATATGAAAGCCAGCATCAAGATCTTTACCGGAAATTCAAACAGGAGACTAAGTCAAGAGATATGTGACATACTAGGTGTGGAACTTGGGGAGAGTATTGTACAACGCTTTTCTGATGGAGAAACAAGTGTAGAGATTACTGAAAGTATTCGTGGTAAAGATGTATTTATAGTGCAGTCTACCTGTCCCCCTGCAAACGAACACATTATGGAGCTTCTAGTTATATTAGACGCATTAAAACGTGCCTCTGCAAGCTGTATAACAGCTGTTATTCCTTATTTTGGATACGCAAGACAAGACAGGAAGGCTGCTCCGAGGACACCAATTACTGCAAAACTCGTTGCTGATTTGCTCACTACTGCAGGTGCAAATAGAATCCTTACTATGGACCTTCATGCTGGACAGATCCAAGGATTCTTTAATATCCCTGTTGATAACCTCTATGCAGCACCTGTAATGTTGGAATACATAAAAGAGAAATTTTCAGATGAGCTTGTAATCGTTTCTCCAGATGCAGGTGGAGTAGAAAGGGCCAGGGCATTCGCAAAAAGATTGCATGCAGATCTGGCTATTATAGATAAGAGACGTGCCCGGGCAAACGAATCAACGGTAATGAACATCATAGGAGATGTGAGGGAAAAGACATGCTTGATAGTGGATGATATGGTGGATACAGCAGGCACCCTTACTAAGGGAGCAAATGCCTTAACGGATGCAGGGGCAAGCAAGGTGGCGGCGTGTTGCACACATCCAGTCCTATCTGGCCCTGCAGTAGAACGTATCAGTGGCTCCCCCATGGAAGAGCTCATTGTAACAGATACTATCCCTCTTCATAAAGATGCGGCCTCTTGCGACAAAATAACAGTGCTGTCTATAACCCATCTCTTGGCAGAAGCGATAAAGCGTACATACGAAAATGGTTCTATAAGTTCGCTATTTGTATATCCTTAAATTGCAAGCAATCAATGGTATGAATCCCGGAGCAAACTCTGGATTCTGATGCGCAGCAAGTTGCGGGGAGGTGAACCCGCATCTTCTCGTCCGGCGAAGTGGACGCAAAGACGGATTCAGCTGCTAGATAGTCAGCTTTCAGTAAAAGCAAGGGTTTTAGACAAAAGAGTCTTTAATTACGGATAACTACCCTAAAGAGATGAGGGTACCAACCTCACTCATCCTTAAGAGCTTCTTCAGGCTCAACCTTTTTGTCCATCTTCCTATATAATGTCCTGGTTGACACCCCCAGCAATCTAGACGCCAGGGTTTTGTCTCCCTTAGTATAACGCAGGGCCTCCTCCATTAAGACCTTTTCTGCTTCATCGAGTGGCGTCCCTACTTTTATAGTCACTGTGTCCATCTGCGTGCCTACCTGGGTAATCTCCTTTGGCAAATCATCTATACCGATCACAAAGTCTTTATCCAATACCACACATCTTTCAATCACGTTCTCCAATTCTCTCACATTGCCTGGCCAGCTGTACCCTGATAAAACCTCCATTGCTTTGGCTTCAATTCCCTTTACTACCTTGTCATTCTTCTTTGCAAACCGATTTAGAAAGTACTGTAAGAGTGCAGGTATATCTTCCTTACGTTGCCTTAAGGGGGGGCAATGTATACTTATCACATTTAATCTCCAGTATAGATCTTCTCTGAAGATGCCTTTTTCTACCATCTTATCCAGATCTCTATTGGTAGCAGCTATTATCCTCGTATCCACTTTTATTGTTTTGTTGCTCCCTAGCCTCTCAAAGGTGCCCTCTTGGAGAACCCTCAAGAGCTTTACCTGGGCAGAGGGTGGAACATCTCCTATCTCATCCAAGAATATAGTGGACACATCAGCTGCTTCAAAACGCCCGACTCGAGTAGCCACAGCTCCGGTAAATGCCCCCTTTTCGTATCCGAACAATTCAGCCTCAAGGAGTGTCTCAGGGATAGCAGCACAATTTACCTTTATCATTGGCAGCCCTTTTCTCGGAGACAGTTTATGTATCATATTCGCAATCACTTCTTTACCAGTTCCTGACTTCCCGTATATAAGTATGGTTGCCTGGCTTGGGGCAACTTGATGGACTAAATCTGTTATCTCCCTCATCTTGGGACTTGAGACCCCTACCACGAACCCGGGATCTATCTCTTCTAACCGTTTCCTTAAGTTTATGTTATCAAGGGTCAATGTCTGCTTTTCAATAGCCCTATTTACCACTCTTACTATATCAGCCTTTTTAAACGGTTTGGTTATATAATCATATGCCCCTTCCTTCATAGATTCTACAGCAGTATCTACAGAGGCATATCCTGTTATCATTATTACCTCAATAAATGGCGATACTGACTTGCAGACCTTTAATAATTCTACACCATCCATACCTGCCATTCTTATGTCAGTTATCACCAGGTCAATCTTTTCAGAGCGTATTATCTCGAATGCCTTATGGCCATCAGAAGCGGTAATTACATCAAATCCTTCCTTTACAAGTATCTTCTTTAAGGATTCTCTTATCCCTGCCTCATCATCTACTACAAGTATCCTTTTACTCATGGCAGAAATGGGTCCTTTATGATATTGTCAACAGTGAGTTCTTGTTTTGTATCCTTTATTTCTACCGGCTGGAATATGGCCAGATTTTTACCTGCCTTTGCGTATAATATATATCGACCCGGGGTGATCTTCTTGAACATATATCTATTGTTTTTACCTTCCTTAGCACTATACCGAAAAGATGCCTCTTTAAGATCTCCTGATGCATTCTTAAACTGTGCTATAGCCTTGTCTCTAGCCTGATTATACTCATCTAAGGCATTTTTATATCTTTCCTTCTGTGTTTCTTTTTCCATCCGGGCCTGTTTTGCTAAGTCCATTAAAGGCTTCAACCGAGATTTAAAGGCCTCTTTTACATCCATAACCTTTGTCTGGCCTTTATAACCAATCTTATTGAGAAATCGGAGATCTACTATATCTATCCTAAAACTATCGCCTATGTGAGCCTTTATAAACTCCAGTTGTCTATCACTGAGCTCTTCTATAAAAAAAGAAACGCGTTCTAACTCGCCTGGCATATTTTTTATCGACCCACCAGGGGAAAGACCAAACTTGAAGGTCTTTGGATCTATAAACTCCAGTATCAGCGCAGAAGGTGTTGGGGCTACTATATCCCCTATCATTGGTCTATACACAATATCCCCAATGATTCGATCAGAGTTGTTTTTTGCTGTATATGAAAAAACTATCTCTCCCAAGGCCGATGATTCTGGAGAGATCTCGGTCTTGGCTGAGGTAACCTTGATAGATATCTTTGATATATACCTGTCCTTTATTGAGATAACCTCATCCTTATACCTTTTGAATAACTGTGCCTCCAATGCCTTGGTCTTATCCACATCCTTCTTGAGTTGTTCTATCTCATACCTTGCTTCCAGGTTTTTTAACTTAGCATCCAAATTTGCACGCATATGATCCAGTACAGAAGATGTGCCCGGGGAGAGCAATCGAACATTATTTGCTCCCTTAGGCGCTCTGATATATAGTTCTGCCGTGTTGCCACTACATGGCAGGATCAAAAATATAACACCAAAGATCAAATACTTATACATCTTACACCCCTTCCTGATCAGGTCCGTGTAAAGGCACTGAAAATATGAACGTGGTCCCTGAACCTTCCTGGCTTTCCACGTCCACCCATCCATTATGCGCATTGGCTACATATTGCACAAGGGCCAGCCCCAGGCCTGTACCATTTTCCTTTGTAGTAAAATAAGGATCAAAGATGCGCCTCTCCAGCTCCCGCGGTATACCATAGCCTGTGTCTTTCAGTAAGAGTAAAAAGTTGTCTTTTACCTCCATCAAAAATATATCAATGCTTCCACCAGATGACATTGCGTCTGCCGCATTTTTTATAAGATTTATCAAAACCTGTCTGAATTGTCCACGATCCAATTCCACTCCCGATATGTCATTATCAGGATTGAAGGTAACCTTTATATCTCTTCCCTCTAATTCAGGGGCCATCATGGCTATAGCAGATGATACCTCTTCTGCAGGATTTACAGGCTGCTTCTTCGGCTGTGGTAATCTGGTATAAGAGAGATACTCGTCCGTGAATTGAGAGAGATGACCTATCTCTCCTTTTATAGATTCAATAAGATCTGTAGCTTCTGTTGTATCCATATTATCAGATGAGATCTCATCCTCTAAGAGCTCCGAATGTAAAAGTATGGATGCCAAGGGATTTCTTATCTCATGAGCTACATGGGCAGACATTTGGCCTGCAACTGCAAGCTTTTCTGCCTGTATGAGTTTTTCTGTAAGGGCCTTCTTCTCTGTGATATCTACTGCATATATCACTACATAGGCAACTTCACCCTTTGAACCAAATAAAGGGATGGCATTCATATCCATAAAATAGGGCTTACCCATAATCTCTATATGTCTTTCTTTATCTCTTATAAGCTCTCCTGTCTGGAAGGCCTGTTTAGCGAGACACTCATCACAAATATTTCTTCTCCCGCGCAGCACATAATGACAATGTTTGCCTATAAGTTCCTGTGCTGATTTTCCATACAAGTCACAGAATCTTTGATTTATCTCTATTATAATGTAGCCTTGATTTATCATTACAAGATAGTGAGGTACGCCATTAAAGATTGTCTGGAGGCGCTTATGCTCCAGTAATACCTTGTTGGCCCACTTGCTCCTCTCATCGGCCTTGATCCTTGCCCTGTTGATCCTGAGCATAACAAATGTTGCTGCAAATATAAAAGAAATGCTTACAGACCCTAAGGCGAGGGTGTTGCGAAACGTACCGGACATAAGAGAGACAACCTCCTTATAGGGAGATGAAGCTACAGCGATCCATCTTCTATTAAGAAAGTGTACGGAGGAGAATGCGACCAACTTCTTTGTAAGAATATTTGATGGGTAGTGGGGAAATAAGATTTCGCATGTGCCTTCGTCTTTTACCTTTATCCCCCGGATCAGGCCCGCCACCCCGGCGACCTTAACCCCTTTTTTCTTCATCTTCATAGCAATATCATGTAGATTCATGCCTACCCATGCAGGGTTGGGGTGATATAAAACCATGCCTGTCTCATCTATCATCCATGCATTCCCTGTCTCAGAGGGCTGAATAGGAGCTACATATCGAGCAGTAATGTTGGCCAGATCTATTGCGCACCCTAAGACACCATTAAATTCTCCATCAGGACCAATAAGTGGATACGCTACAATAAACGACTCGAAACGACCCGGTATCTCTCTGTAATGCTCACCACCTACCAGCACTATATCTGAGACAAAGGGGACTTTCATCTCTTTGGCTACCCTGAAATATGTCCTGAAGCTATAATCCTTTCCCTCAATCCCGGGTAGCACATCTCTAGGGTAATGATCCTGAAGTATTCCCCTGGCATCTTCCCAGAATACTATGATTACCTGATTCTTTAGGGAATCATATGCATTCTTAAGTGAGGGCTTTATATCCTCGGCATTTCCACCTGCAATTGATGGCATATTGGATGTGAGATTTAATACATTTGCGATATCGCCCATATACTGCCCAATACCCATGGCTGTTTGCCTTGCAAGTAGCCTTTGTTCTTCATTAAACTGGGCTGCCATCTCTTTTTCAACGGTATGATAAGAATACATGGCAAAGAGTCCTACAAAACCTAATACGGCAAAAGTGCCTACCCATATGAGAACTTCCCAGTTGGTATCTTTTATGTTAACTCGCATGTAATCCTGTCCTTAAAGCCATACTTACACGAATTAAAAGAGACTATTCAAGATAAAGATCTGTCTTAATCATCTCGGGAACCTCTGAAGAGAGTTCCATAATACCTGCCTCATCAAGGGCAAATGTAGGACTTATCTCTACCTTTACCCCTGAGACTATATGTTTGTCCGCCTTTTCTAGCCATGATCTATAAAGGTGGGTTTGCATATCTATAGCGCTTTGTACTGAATCTTCGCCCACCTTGTTTTTTACTGGAGCGAACTCTTCTTCCCGTTTCACCTCTAAGGTTACAGATCTTTTTGTCATGGGAAGCGCATCAAAGATAAATGTCTCGAATTTAATCCCATCTACCTCTATGGGCTTGCCATCATTATCAAGACCGGGAATCCTTTTTATCGCTTTATGATAGGGCAAAACGGTGGTGCCCCCAGTAAGGGTTTCCATAAAATCCCTTCTGATGATATGGGTGGCAATTGAACCTGCCCAGTATAAAATCCCCCCTTTATCATCTGTTGCATACCTGTCCTCGTCTTTCATATCGCTGTATTCTACTATGGTAGTCTTTCCATCTATCAGGGCAACAACTCCAACCTTTTCTTTAAAATCCCTCTTCCTTATCACCTTTGATGACATCTGAGCCCCTTTCATGTTATGCAGCCCTAGAAACAGCGGGTCACATATCCTTACAAGGGGATTGTCCACCTGAAAATAGAAGACCTCTTCTATATCCTGGGCCTTCATAATATCTAAGCCTCCACTCTTTTTCAGGGCACCCAGCACCCCTCCATGCCCGTCAGGATTCGTAAAGAGCCCACCATCCCTTGATAAAATAAACTTGCCCCCTTTGGATACAGAGGGCAACATGCCTTGGACAAAAAAATGGACATGATCAGAGCTAAGACCAAAATAATCGTTTTGTTCAAAAAACTCCCTTGTTGCACCATCATTTACCTTCGATGTCATAATAAAAAAGGGTATGATTGTAGAATATCTCTTTTCCAGGGCAGAGATCTTTTGGACATGCAGACAGAAAAGACTCTTGTGTTTTATTGGACTTATGGGTAGTGCTCCCTTTGGTCCTGATATGCCCAGCCTGGAGCCCTGCCCTCCTGCTACCACAAGGGCAGCGACCTTACCCTGGGATAATAATTTCTCACCATGTTTTCTTACCTCTTCGGACTGCCCGGACTGCCTGTATGAGACAGGTATAACAGGTGCGGGCTCTATCTTTCCACCTGAAGACACAAAGAGATTCTCCTCTTTTAATAGCCTATGGGCGAGATCAAGATCTATTTCTTTAAGATCATCTTCAATGTTTTTAAAAGACAAATCATGAGCCCTTTTTCTCAAAAGGGCTGCGATATGATCCTGTCCGATCTCTCTTAGCCTTTGCCCTAGCATCTAAGATCTCCTTTATCCTTTTTTCGAAGCCAATCTCCTTAGGGATATACAATACTTGTCTTGGTATGCCCCCTGGCATATATTCCATCTTAAGAGCACCTTCAGGATCATCATGCGGATATATGTATCCCTTAGAATAACCCAGATTTTTCATAAGCCTTGTAGGGGCATTGCGTAAGTTAAGTGGTACAGGCGGCATTCCAGTGGCCTCTATAAACCTTTTCACTTTTCGTTCTGCAATATATATCGAGTTGCTCTTGGGTGCGCACGCAAGATATATTACAACCTGGTAGATAGCCAATTCCCCCTCAGGAGAACCTAATGTAGTAAATGCATCCTTGGCAGCCAGCGCCATCCTCAAGGCATTTGGATCTGCATCCCCAATATCTTCAGACGCAATTCTGATCATCCTGCGGATAATATAGAGTCTGTCTTCCCCTGCCTCTAACATCCTTCCCAACCAGTATATACTCGCATCCGCATCACCAGCCCGGATACTCTTATGGAATACTGATATAAGGTCATAATGTGCATCCCCTGCCTTATCATGGTACAAAGGTCTCTCTAGAAATCCATCAAGGTCGGAAATCTCTATGTGATCTTTTTCTATCCTTTTTATTATAAGCTCTAACGTATTAAGGGCTGCCCTAGCATCTCCATAGGAAGCCTTGGATATAGCACGAATACACTCGTCTGACACATCTCTGTTCAGAGATTGTATCCATGTATCTTCTTTGAGTGCCCTGTAAAGGATAATCTCTATCTCCTTTGGCTCTAAGGGATCGAGCAGTATAGCCCTCACCCTGGAGAGCAATGGAGGTATTATGGAAAAAGATGGGTTTTCTGTAGTAGCACCCACAAGGATTACTGTGCCATTCTCTACATAAGGTAGCAGGGCATCCTGCTGAACCTTGTTGAATCGATGGACTTCATCTATGAATACAACAGGTGCTCTCTCTTCCCTCTTCGCCTGCTGTATAATCCGCCGTATCTCCTGAATGCCGCCAGTTACCCCGCTTAAAAAGACAAAGGAATCTTTAGCATGAGCCTGTAAGATACTTGCAATACTTGTCTTACCTGTCCCTGGTGGACCCCATAGGATCGCAGATTCCTTTGAGCCTTTAAATATCCCTTTAACAAAGGCCTTTGCCTTTGGCTGTCCTACAAGCCCTTCTATAGCAGAAGGTCTTATCCTGTGTGCAAGAGGAGGGCTTTGGCTCTGATCGGTCATACATTCATTATACCATAAAATGGTTGAATAAAAAATTTTATCAAAAAGTTAAGTTTTTTTCATTTCATGTCGAAATAGAATATTGAGTTCTAACGGCTCATTCCCCGTAGAACCTCCTCATAATTCGCAGGCCGCCTAACGGCCTGCCTTTTTTTTTGCCTGTAATCTACAAAAAGCATAGATCCCTTACCTTTTGATATCGATCAATTCAGATCTTGACAAAGACAATTTAATGCGGGTAATAAAAGAGGGGTTAACGCGGGGTGGAGCAGTCTGGTAGCTCGTTGGGCTCATAACCCAAAGGTCGGAGGTTCAAATCCTCCCCCCGCT
>CAZVAH010000027.1:0-11521 GCA_964625035.1 uncultured Bacteriovoracaceae bacterium
CTTCTAGGTTTTCAAGTATATCTAAAAGCCCTACTTCATCTGTGTTATACTTACTTTTAAGCTCGCCTATTGTTTGCAACCTTGACTCTAGTTCCTGAATCTTTCCAGGGTCAAACTCATATCCTTTGATTTTATCTTTTAGGCTATAATTCAGATCTTCAATCTGTGCTATCATACTGTTTATACTAGAGATATCATCCTTAATGTCTGGATCAGTATTTGCCATACTTGCAAGCAATCTGCGTACTTGACCGGCAAGGTCCATAAGAGAGGGGTTGCCAGAATATAATGTGTCTGCTGCAGTTAAAGCATCTTGTCTTAGATTTGCACTCATATGGCCTATGCCCAATTCCCTTATAATCCTTTCCTCTTCTCCTTTGGATATATGGGCAGATCGTAGTTCTCTTAGGCTATATTCCAAGTCTTGTCTTTGTTGCTTGGCATCTTCTATCACCTTTTGAGTGCTCAATAATTTTTCTTTAGCCACCAAAAGATCATTGTATATTTCAACTATTCTATCTCTTTGTATGTCTGCCATCTCCTCTAATATACTTATCTGCTGAGAAGGATGAAGAAGATCCTGGTATTGATGCTGACCATATATATGTATCAGTATCTGTGCGATCTCCCAGAGTTTAGAGGTGGTTGTGAGTTCACCATTGATATAACACCTGCCCTTACCAGAGCTGTATACTTCTCTTTTAAGAACAATCTCTTTATCAGGAAGGGTAAATAAAGCCTCTATAATTGCCTTTTGTCGGCCAGGTCGGACTATGTCGCTACTTGCCTTAGCTCCCATCAGCAATTTTAGCGCATCTACAATTAATGACTTGCCCGCGCCTGTCTCCCCTGTAATACAATTCAGCCCTTTCCCAAACTCTATTTCTACCTCGTCTATTATTGCTATGGAGGAGACTCTTAATAGATCTATCATCTCTCCTGCCATCTAAGTTTTGTTCGTAATACCTCAAAGAAGTCTCTTTTAGGGGATCGCATAAGAATGGCCTTGTGCCTGGCTTTCTTTACCACTAATTTATCGCCCCCCTCCATTGGGTATCCCCTCTGTCCGTCAAGGGTTAAGTATATATTATCAGAGGATACCTGGGCATTCAGGACAATCTCTACTTCTTGAGAATCAGGTAACACTATACTTCTGTTGGAAAGTACATGGGGGCATATTGGGGTAAGTATAATAGCGGGTACATGTGGATAGACTATAGGTCCATGGGCTGCAAGGTTGTATGCAGTAGATCCAGTAGGTGTGGAGAGTATAAGACCATCCGACCTATACCGTGTGATGAATGTGGTATTTACCCATACCTCTATCTCAATAATTCTTGCAAGGGCACCTTTATTTATAACCGCATCATTTAATACCAATTTGCTAGCGATGATATTGTCATCCCTTATCAGGGTTGCCTCGAACATGGTCCTTTTGTCTTTCACATATTCACCTTCACCACATAAAATGGCCTCAATAGCAGCTTCCACTTCATCTTCAGTAACCTCTGTAAGAAATCCTAGGCTGCCCATGTGTACCCCAAGTATTGGTACATTTCTGTGGCTGGACAGTCGAGCAGCCCTTAAGAGCGTACCATCTCCACCAATGGCTACAAGAAAATCTGCATTACTCCACACATCTACGGTGTATTCATGTCCTAGATATGCTGCTATATGATCTTCAACCACATAGGGAATGTTGCCTTTTCTAAGCCACTCTAATACCCTTGCTACAAGGGCAAGAACCTCCCTATCATCTTCTTTACATACAATACCTATTCTATCCTTACTCATCTGCCATACATATACAGGTGGCTATATGGTCTTGTCTATATTAAATTTAATAGGAAATATCGCATTTTTTAAAAATAGTTACGGGCAATAAATTTGAGATATCTTCACCTTTCAAGATAGGCAATAGACTCGATATGATAGGTTTGGGGAAACATATCAAAGGCCTTGATACTCTTAAACCTGAAGCCGTGTGAGATCAATACCGCTATGTCCCTTGCCATAGTAGTTGGATTACAGGAGATATAGATTATTTTCGATGCACCAAGCCTTGCTATTTTATTTATCACATTCTTTGCCCCCTCCCTGGGGGGATTGAGGACAATGGTATCAAAACACATAGAGTCTTTTATCATGGTCTGCACTGCCTTTGCTGTATCCATACAAAAAAATCGCGTATTCCCAATCTTATTCTTTCTTGCATTGAGCCTACCCTGGTGGACTAGATGTGTGTTAGAGTCTATAGCAACGGTATCTGTAGCAATATAGGACAGGGGGAGAGAGAAATTTCCGTTCCCGCTATACAGGTCAAGTAGCCTTTTAGACCCGTGTGCAAGGTACATAACATATTCAATCATGGCATGATTTATATACGCATTTGCCTGTATAAACCCCTTAAGACCGCTAACCATCTGTATTTGAACATCCCCAGCATGGATAGTATATGAGCAATAATGCTGGCCCAGCACATAGTCACGCCTATATGAATTTGAAATCACAAAGGATATGCCAGATATCTTGATGTCATTATATATCTTGTTCATTATCGATATATCTCTATCCTGGATATGCCCCTTACATCTTGCCAGCGCAAGTACATCATTTTGAGGAGCCCGAATATCAATCTCATAGAGGCTGTAAATAGGATGATGCTTCAAAATAGAGCTCAAATTTGTAAGAGTTTCTTGAATAAGGTCATTGAGTATGGGGCATTTTTCAAATGTTGCAACTTGAGTCGAGCCTTCAATAAAAAAGCCCACCTTGAATTCAGGGTCATATATGCATTGAATCTTTGCATTGCGCCTGTAGCCGTATATTTTTTTAGATGCCACAGGCGGATATATAGCCTCTGGTGTGGTTTTACAGGTCTTTGTGATCTCGCCTACAAGTATATCCTGTTTCCATTTTAGTTGCTCCTTGTAGGATATGTGCTGCCAGGAGCACCCTCCGCAAGATGCAAATATCTTACATCTGGGATTTGCCCTGGTAGGTGATGGGTGTATGATATCAAGTAGTGTGGCCTCGATGTATGATGGATGCTCTTTGTATATCTTTGCATGAATCTTTTCCCCAGGAAGGACTCCAGGTACAAAGACCACCTTTCCGTCTTCTCTTTTGCCAACCCCCCTACCCCCATAAGATAACGAGTCGATGTCTAGAATAAAGATGATATCTTCCACGATAGCTAATTATACTATGATATTACCAAGATAGCACATGTTTTTCTGAAGGGAGATGTTGCAATAGAAAATTCTTTTATGTATGTGTGTACCATGGAAACTATAGTAGCATGGTTAGTAGATACCATAGGCAGATTGGGTTATGCAGGAATTATAGGATTAATGTTTTTGGAGAGTTCATTTTTCCCATTCCCCAGTGAAGTTGTCATACCACCAGCTGGTTACCTTGCTGCAGGGGCAAAGATGAATATCTTTGGGGTAATAATATCAGGCACATTGGGCAGCCTTTTTGGTGCCTTGTTTAACTACTTTATTGCGTATTTACTGGGCAGGCCTTTTCTTATAAGGTATGGTAAATATCTTTTTCTTACCAGAGACAGGCTTGATAAGGTAGATGTGTTCTTTAAGGATCACGGCGAGATAAGTACATTTATTGGCAGGCTTATCACTGTGGTCAGGCAATACATATCCTTTCCAGCAGGCTTGGCCAAGATGAATCTTATAAGGTTTTGCATCTATACTATGTTAGGCGCTGGAATATGGGTAAGTATACTTGCATATATAGGCTATATAGTGGGCAACAATATGACCTTGGTTAGGCAATATTCTAAAGAAGCTGGTATCTTTCTTGGCATCTTTATAATTTTTATTGTTCTCATATATATCTATTTTAGAATACATCGAAGAAGAACATCTTAAGATAGCCGAACAAGACCCCTTATTTATCCCTTGAGAGCACAATAGCTAAGCAAAAAATGAATGAGACCTCATTCTTGTGAAAGATACTAAGTAGGCTCCCCTTTTTATTCTTCCTAATATATTGTTTATAAAAGGTTTTTTATGCTGCAAATTATTTTGCAAAAATTACTTGACTATGTGAAATTTATTTTGTATTATCTATAGTCCTGTGCATTTTATTGCGCAAAGTTTTAGATTTGTGAAATTTATTTAGAGAATAGACCAGAGGGGTACCCATGGGGAGTAAGTATCCAAGTTCTGCTCTAGAGATCTATGAAATAGGGATTAGACATTATCCAATACTAACACGCGAGGAGGAGCTACAACTATTCCTTGCTTACAGAAATGGAGATGCAGAGGCAGGTAAAGGAATAATAACATCCAATCTGAGGTTTGTGATAAAAGTAAGCCGGAGTTATTTTCATTTTGGCTACTCTCCACTAGAAATTATTCAAGAGGGAAACATGGGGCTTGTAAAGGCCCTTACATATTTTGACCCGGATAAAGGGGTAAGATTTATATCTTATGCCATATGGTGGATCAAGGCATATATTAAAAACTTTATTTACAAAAACTACCAACCTCATACCGGGAGGCTTAGTCATGCAAGAAGGCTCATCTCTTTAGACTGCAAGTATATAAAAGATGCTAAGGATGATAGTACAGTCCTTGACCATATATTAGATGACTCTCCTAACCAGGAAGATTACTATGGCATGAAGGAGCAGGCTATATTCCTCTCAAGCTTTTTAAAATCCAACCCGTCGCTGCTCACGGGTAGAGAATTCTTTATTATCCAACAAAGATTTTTTAGTGACCCGCCTGCTACCTTAAGGGCTATCGCCACCAAAATCGGGGTTACCAGGGAGAGGGTGAGACAGATAGAAGAAAGATCATTGAAAAGGCTCCGCTCAGCTATGGAAAGATGTTATTCTACAGTACCTGCAGATATAGAACTATCCACAAACCAGATATATCATAAAAAAAGACAAGGCTCCTGAGGAGACCCATTACGCACGATCGCTATAATTTTCAAATTTAGTGTATTCAGAACGCCATATTAATTTAATGGTACCGGTAGGACCATTCCGATGTTTACTCACTAGTATCTCTGCAATATTATGGTCTTCTGTAGAAGGGTTATACACCTCATCCCTGTAGATAAAACAGATAACATCAGCGTCTTGTTCAATTGCCCCTGACTCCCGCAGATCTGCCATCCGTGGATGTTTATCTTCACGTTCCTCAACCCTGCGGTTAAGTTGGGATAGTGCTATTACTGGTACATCAAATTCCTTTGCAATCGCCTTGAGCGATCTGGATATCTCAGATATTTCTTGCTCCCTGGAGTCTATTCTCCTCCTGGCTGTCATAAGTTGAAGATAATCCACAATCACTAGCCCTAAGCCTTCATAAGCTGCCATCCGCCTTAGCTTTGCCCTGATCTCACCAGTTGTGATACCTGGTGTGTCATCAATATACAGTGGTGCTTCTGCAAGCACACCTGATGCATCTATGAGTTTGCTCCATTGTTCTCTAGTGAGATGGACGCTTCGCACCCTTGATTGATCGATCTCTGCCTCTGAGGCTAGAAGTCTGAGTGCAAGTTGTTCTTTTGCCATCTCAAGGGAGAATACTGCAACCGGTATCTTTTCAACGCAGGCTACATAATGCGCGATATTCATGGCCAGGGATGTCTTTCCCATTGATGGTCTGCCTGCTATGATTATCAGATCAGAAGGGTGAAGCCCCAACAATATATTGTTTAGATCTGTAAACTCAGTAGGGACACCACTAGCTGCAATCTCTCCACTTGCAATACGGGTTAGGGTGTGATAGACTTCTGTTACAAGGTTGCCTATTTTTGTAAGTCCACCTCTTACCTTGTTCAGGTCCTTATTTATGTTGAAGATAATCTGCTCTGCCGTTTGAACTGCTTCTGAAACGTCCTCCACAGAGTCTCTCGCAATCTTTATAATGGAGTTTGCCCCCACGATTAATGATCTAAGAATTGCCTTGTCCTTTAAAAGCCTTGCATAATATTCGATATTGGCCGTGGTAGGGATGCGATCTGCAAGCCCAGCAATATAACTGGCTCCTCCAATGGCATCCAACTTTTCCCGAACCTCTATGGCCTCAATAAGTGATACATAATCAATAGGCAGCCCTTTATCTCTTAGAGAAAGCATCTCCTTATATATAACCCTGTTCCTTTCGGAATAGAAGTCTTCAGGGGTAATTATTTCTATGACAGCATCTAGGGAGGAATTCTCTAATAAGATGCTCCCTAATATATATTCTTCTGCCTCAATGTTGTGAGGAACTAATGGGATTATTTCTTTCATCAAACTTTACACCTCTGTCTCTGCACTGACTTCCACCTGTATGGTGGCTGATATATTTGTATAAAGCTTTATGGTGATCTCATGAGATCCTACATGACGAATAGGTTCATTCATGACTATCTTTTTCTTATCTATCCCAAACCCCTTTTCTTTTAAGGCCTCATAGATATTAGAAGAAGTGATAGAGCCAAATAGCTTGCCTTCTTGGCCAGCCTTCGCATTAAAGTTTAGGGTGGTAGAGCTTAGTGTTTCTGCCAGCACGTTGACTTCCCCCCGTGTCTTTGCCTCTTTCTTTATTCGCGTATGATACTTATCCTTAAATGTCTTGGCATTGAATTTTGTGGCCTCAATCGCCTTTCCCTTTGGTATAAGAAAATTTCTTGCATGACCATCTTTGACCCTTACTTCCTCTCCTATGTTGCCTAGGCCTTCTATATTTTCTAATAAAATCAATCTCATAGTCTATCTCCTCGTGTAGATTTTATCCTTTTCCTAAACTCAAACCATGTATCGAACAATCCAAGTCCTGCTACAACAATCATTATATATATTTGGCTTAAGATCAATATATAAATTAATCCTCTTATGAGATAACCCCACCTTCTTGCATGTAAAAAGTATCCTACTATAGACATCCCGTGAAAGAAATATGCCACACACAGTATAATCAATAAATTCCCCCCCACTATACTGAGGTTATCAAGGGGCAAGAGGATCATCACACATGCACATATAAAGATATAGACAAGCCAATAAGGGCTTCGCCACTCTTTAAGCCCTATCTTTTTTATGTTCGCCACAGTCAATAAATTGGCCCATGCTACAAAAGACAGCCCTGCACTTAAAAGTGCAGGGAAAAACCTGGCGATCCTATTTTCTAAATCTGGCCTGTTTATCTTAAACTCTAGCAATTGCTCCCTAGTGAGTACCTGATCATAAACTGAGGCTATTTGATCCATCATGGAGTGAATGCCCTGTGTTATAGTGGCAAAGTATGAAACGGATAGGTTATGCGCCTTGATAACCACCATGAGGAGAAATATCCCTACTAATAGGGAAGTAGGTGCCAATATCGAGAGCCCAATGTGACCTTTATGTACACACTGGCATTGAAGTATACTAAACAGCAATATACATCCATAAAAGAGGACACCTACCTTCAATCCCGGTATAATAATCATGGTAAAAGGTAGCAAGCTTATCAGTAGCTCCCACCTTCTCTCTAGTCCTTTTACCCATACACAGTACATCGACGGAAAGAAAAGCGTTAATGGCAATGCCAGCCTGGGCATTATAATAACAAGTAAACATATTAAGAGGAATATACTACTGAAAACCAGTAGGATTTTATTGCCCCTTAGTGTGAGAGGCATTATCTTATTCGTGCACAGTAAATGGGAGCAGGGCCAGTATCCGTGACTTTTTTATAGCAACAGAAAGCCTTCTTTGATGTCTGGAACATACACCTGTAATTCGTCTTGGTAGTATCTTTCCCCTTTCTGTAATAAATTCTTTCAGTATTCTAGGCTCTTTATAGTCTATCTTGAGATTCTTGTCTTCACAAAATTTGCATGCCTTTTTTTTATAATAAGACCTAAATCTTGATCTTACGTTGGAATTAAATCTTCTCTTCTCTGCCATTATCTTTGCGCCTCCTCTTGTTCGTTAGAGGACTGGCCGACATCTTCTACCTCTACTCCTTCTTTGATATCATCTTTGCTTACTTCTTCCTTCAGCCTGGTCACCACAAACCTCATTATATTATCGTCAATCCTCAAGTTTCTTTCTAATTCCACTATCAAGCCACCCGGCCCATTAAATAAGCAAAGAAAATAATGCCCCTGAGGTTTCTTATTGATTTTGTATGCCAGTGATTTTATACCATAATCATCAACCGTTAACACATCACCGCCATTTTTGGTTATAACATCCTTAAATTTTGTAATAACCTTTTCTAAGGCATCATCACTAACGTCAGGATCTACTATAAACATTAATTCATAAGAATTCATACACCCCTCCCTTATGGTTTTTCCAGCCCCATATGGAGCAAGGAAGTTGGAACCTCATACACCAATAAGATATTATGTTCAAGTTAAAAATAGGTTGTTGTCAATACTTCCATCAGGTAGCATATTATCTGGGTGATATTGTCCTTTATCCTCCATCATCTTCCGTACACATTTGCTATTGTCGCCTAGGCAGTATTTTTCTATCCAATTATGATCAAGCCTCCCTTCTTCTACAAAATGCTTTATCGGGCATACCGGATACCAGTAACATTGTTTTTTCCTTGTCACTATTCCTCCTTTGTGAGCCAATGTAATAAGTTGCCTTTTTATAAATTTATTATTAAAATAGTCTTTGTATCTGCAGGAGGTAGAATCATGAGGGCATTCATATTAAAATGGGCAGTCTCTACAGCCGCTCTTGCGGTTGCTGCATGGGTTGTAAAGGGGATAATTATAGACAGTGGATGGGCCCTATTGGGTGCAGCACTTGTGATTGGTTTGTTAAACGCATTTTTAAAGCCCATTGTGGTCTTACTTACTCTCCCTCTTAATATCTTGACACTGGGTTTATTCACATTTGTGATAAATGCTACAATGATCTTATTAACATCAGAGGTTGTCAAAGGTTTCACAGTAAATAGTTTTTGGGCTGCACTTATTGGGGCAATCATCATGTCTGTCGTAGGCTTCATTTTGAATCTGTTTATAGGAGACAATCTCGATATAACTGTTGTGACGAAGACTAAACAATAGCTAGTACCTTATTTTAAAACCCTCTATACCTTCAGGGGATGGGATTTCATCAATATCAATATGATCAACCCTTGCACCAACAGGGCCATGATAGCACCACTGCAAAAATCTTTGAACTGCATCTGGGGCTGCCTCCACATAAACCTCTACAGCACCATCATGAGTATTTCTTACCCATCCGTTCACGCCTTCTTTGATGGCCACCTCTTGAGTGCTGGCTCGAAACCAGACCCCCTGGACCCTCCCGTATATCATTAGGTGTAATGCATTCATATGTTCTCTCCTTTAAGTAGCCTGAGAAAGGTATTTTCATTTAAGATATTTATATTTAGTGCCTTCGCTTTTTTCAGTTTTGATCCAGGATCCCTACCAACCACCAAATAGTCCAGCTGCTTGCTTACAGATTTCACCACATGTCCACCAATGGCTTCCATCTCTGCCTTTGCCTGTGGTCTGGTCAGGGAATCTAATGCCCCTGTAAAGCATATCCTTTTATCAGAAAATACAGACTCCTTTTTCTCCTGGGCTTCGCTGCTCTTTATTCTTACCCCCAAGGATATAAGATCCTCTATAACTTTTAAGTTTTCTTGATTTTTACAAAAGGCCACTATGGAAGTAGCCAGTTCGTTTCCTATACCTGGGATAGTCATAAGTGTATCATATTCTGCATTCAAGAAGTCTTCTAGGATCTTGAAATAACCGGCTAGATCTTGCGCTGTGGATTGCCCGACATGATCAATGCCCAAGGCATATACAAAACGATTCAAGCTTATATCTTTGCTCTTTTCAATGGATTTAAGAAGGTTTTCAATAGACAAGGTTGCAAAACCATCTAGTTTCATTAGATCTTTATGGTTCAACCGGTACAGGTCAGATACATGCTTTACTTGAAGATTGTCTACCATTTGGTCTATGGTCCTTTTCCCGAGGCCATCTATATCAAATGCCTCTTTAGATGCGAAGTGATAGATCCTTTTCTTTATAATAGCAGGACATGACATATTTACACACCGGTACGCAGCCCCGTCTTTTACTGCGGTTGATCCACATACAGGGCATCTATCAGGCATATGAAAGGCCTTCTCTACACCTACCCTCTTGGATTTGATGGGCCCTACTATCTCCGGAATTACATCCCCTGCCCTTTGTATTATGATGGTATCACCAATGAGTATGTCTTTACGTTTTATCTCGTCTGCATTATGAAGGGTTGCTCTGCTTACTGTCACCCCTCCTACTTTGACAGGCTTAAGTATGGCCACGGGAGTAAGGATCCCGGTTCTGCCTACCTGGACATGTATATGTTTGAGGATAGAAGTAGCCTGTGTGGGGGCAAACTTGTATGCTATTGCCCATCTGGGGGCTCTGGCCTTCGCGCCGAGCATATCCTGATGTCTTATCGCATCTATCTTTACCACAACCCCGTCAATCTCATATGGGAACCCATCCCTTTTCTCTTGGATATATGCTGTAAAATCTATGAGCTCTTCTATTCCCGTACATACCCTTATGTCAGGGTTTACCTTAAACCCCAAAAAGGACAGCATCTTTAATGCCTGAGATTGTGTTTCTATGCCAAGGGGCACTGGCTCTGGGATCGCATATGCAAAAAACATAAGGGCTCTACCTGCTGTTATGGCAGGGTCCAGTTGCCTTAAGGATCCAGCTGCTGCATTTCTGGGGTTTGCAAATAGTGTTTCACCTTTTTTAGCCCGTTTATTATTTAACCTCTTAAATTCGGATTTGTACATCACCACCTCTCCTCGAACCTCTAAGAGGCTAGGAGGGCGATCTGTCATCAACCTTAGCGGGATACTCTTTATGGTCTTTAAATTCTGCGTTACATCCTCTCCTGTAGTGCCATCTCCTCTAGTTCCGCCACGGATAAAGATGCCGTTTTCGTAGACAAGTTCCACAGCCAATCCATCGAATTTTGGTTCGCCACAACATACTATTGCGTCTTCTTCTACCCATTTGATCACCCTTTGGTGGAATTCCCTCAATTCTTGAATATTCATAGCATTATCCAGACTTAGCAGGGGTATCCTGTGGACCATGGCTGGAAATGCCTTTAATGGAGTCCCCCCTACCCTCTGGGTGGGTGAGGTTGATGTTATGAGTTCAGGGTGTTCTTTTTCGAGCTGAACCAGCTCTCGCATGAGTAGATCATAGAGCCCATCAGATATTTCCGGAGCATCTAAGACATAGTAGCGATGATTATGATACTCTATATTTTGCCTAAGTTCTTTTATACGCTTTTCAGGCTTTCCTTTCTCCATAGATCATCCTTGAGAATTGATATGTATGGTAATATCTTTTTGTGAGCATCATTAATTTGTTAATCTACAATGAAATTTATTTAACATAAAAAATGCTTGAATAAAAGTATTTTAATGATTAATATGTATGATATTAATTAATTAATTCAATACATTTTTATAAGGAGTTTGTTATGACTAAAGTTGTCTTTAACGTGCAGGAT
>CAZVAH010000028.1:0-6809 GCA_964625035.1 uncultured Bacteriovoracaceae bacterium
TTATTCTTCTCTATAGTATCCTCTCTTATTATAATAGGTATTATACATATCTATGTTTTCATTACTACACCTGTTTTATCAAATACACCAGTGGCCATAAACATCAAAAGTGGTACAAGTGCATGGAATATTTCTAAAGAACTTGAGGAAAGAGGTGTCGTTTCAAATGCCTCGCTCTTTATGCTTGTGGCGCTGTATTCTCAAAAGGTCAGGCATCTTCAGGCAGGGATATATGTATTTGAAGGAGAGCTTTGTCCTAAAGGGGTTATAGACATCCTCTTTTGTGGGAAGACCATAAGGTATAAGGTTACTATCCCTGAGGGTTCCAATATATTTGATGTAGCAGATGTCTTGTTGGCTAAAGGCCTAGGCGACAGACATGAGTTTATAAGATTAGCACGCTCAAGGCAGACAGCCAAGTTTTTTGACTTAGATGCCCCTACCATGGAAGGATATCTTTTTCCTGAGACCTATTTTTTGTCTCCTGATATGACACCACTTGAGATAATGGGGATAATGGTAAATCAGCTTCATCACGTTTATACTCCAAATCTTGCAAACAAAGCAAGGGATTGGGGGCTTTCGGAGAATGAAGTTATTACACTCGCATCCATTGTGGAGAAAGAGGCGGTATATCCTCAAGAGATGCCTATAATCTCTGCTGTGTTTCATAATAGATTAAAGAAAGGCATGAGATTGCAGTCAGATCCTACTACTATATATGGCATAGAAGGTTTTCAAGGGAAGATATCAAAGGAAGATCTCTTGCGTGATTCAGCATACAACACATACAGACATTTTGGCCTTCCTCCAGGGCCTATATGTAATCCGGGCGGGAGTGCCATTACGGCGATACTTTATCCTGCCAAGGTAGATTATCTGTATTTTGTATCAAAAGGAGATGGACATCATGATTTTTCCTCTACACTTGCAGAGCATAACAAGGCCATAAATAGGGCCCGCAAGGCTAAAAAGTAGAACATCAAATTTATTTCTAAAGTAATATGGAAGCCCCTTCGATATAGCTATAGATGAGACTTGTAAAGGTAGCCATTGTAGATGATGACGATGCAATCTTAGACCTTATAGAACAAATCTTAAAAGAAGAAGGTTTTGATGTAACTCGTAAACATCAGGCAGAGGCCCTTTTGGAGGTCCTTCCAGAGGAGACGTTTGATCTCATTATATCAGATCTTGTACTTCCTGGGATTTCAGGCTTGGGTCTGCTAGAGCAGCTTAATATAAGGGGGTATGATGTCCCTTTTGTCCTGATTACAGGCTATGCATCCCTGGATTCAGCTATAGAGGCTGTAAATCGTGGCGCTTTTTATTATATAAAAAAGCCATTTAATATCGAAGAGATAAGATTCGTGATAAATCGGCTCAGACAGAGGCAGGGCTTACTAGAGGAGATTCATCATCTTAAAGAGGAGATAAAATTGCTCAAGCAAAGGCTAGAGGGGAAAGAAGAGGATTATGCACCCAAAATGCCTAGGCATTCCCTTGAGCATTTTTCGAGGGGGCATTACGAAGCCGGGAAGGTCTTCTCAGCAATTGAACACCTTAGCCACCTGAAGGCAGAAGGTCTTATCACAGAGGATGAATTTGGCGAATATAAAGGGAAGCTTCTCAAGAGGATTGCTTAAGTGACAGACAGAGTTTTGATTGTAGATGATGATCCTGGTATACGTGATACCCTTTCAGATCTAATCGGTATGTTAGGGTGTAAGGCCTTTACTGCAGAAGATGGGCTTAGTGCTATAAGTAAGTTCAACTCAGGGCCCTACCTATGTGTATTTACAGATATAATGATGCCTAAGATGACAGGGCTTGAGCTCATAAAAGAGATTAAAGCAAGAGATATGGCTACGCCTGTAATAGTAATCACAGGATATGCATCCATTGAGATAGCTATAGATGCAATGAAGTATGGTGCCTCTGACTTTATATCAAAACCATTCAGGGTCAAACAGATTGAATATTTATTAAACAAGGTAAAAAGAGAAAGGACTCTTTTAGAGGAAAATAAGAAGATTTCAGATACACTTGCATGGCATCGCATCGTAGATAATCTTGCAGGGCAGTTAGAGAAGAGGGTTCAGGAAGTAACAGCACTCCAAGCCATATCTGATAGGATCACCTACCTCAGGGCTATCAAGGATCTGGTATCAGCCATGATTGATGTAACTTCAGATATTGTGGATTCAGGGGGGGTTTCTTTCCTTCCTTTGGATAGACAGACACAGATGTTTATAGACCCTGATGGAGGAGAGGGCTTAACTCTAGCCCCTGATTCGTTGTTGGGGGGTGTAGTGAGATATAAAGCCCCGAGCACAATGGGCACCTCAGACCACGTAAGCGTAATACCTTTGATGATAGAAGGTCAGATGTTTGGCGCTTTGAAGGTAATTACCTCAAAGAAGCTCAGTAGTGATGATGAAGGAAAGATCGTATACCTACTTCAGAGGGTAGCAGAACGTATGGAAAATGTAGTCCTTTATGAAGGGCTATATGAAAATGTTTTATCTACCTTAAATACTATGGCAAAGATATTAGATGCAAGAGATCCTCACACTAGCCAGCATTCTACCAGGGTGACAGCCCTTTCTATGGCTATAGTAAAGGCCCTCAATGTCTCTGAGGGTACTACAGATATCCTGCAAGCAGCTGCGTCATTGCATGATATAGGGAAGGTAGGTATACCAGATAGAATACTATTAAAACCAGGCAGTCTTACACCTGATGAGATGAATGTTATAAAGAGACATCCTGATATTGGAGCGGATATACTCTCATCCATTGTACCAATGAGACATACTGTAGAGATTATCAGACATCATCATGAACGATATGATGGTAAAGGCTATCCTAAGGGGATTAAAGGTGGTGACATTCCATTTTTATCCAGGGTGATCGCTGTGGCAGATTCCTTTGATGCCATGACATCTGACAGGCCTTACAGAAAGGCCCTTTCCCTTGATGAGGCCATCCGTGAGATAGCCAGGTGTAAGGGGCCTCAGTTTGATCCTGAGATTGCTGAGGTCTTTATCCATAAGGTAGCGAGATCTAAGGTGTGATAGTTAGTTTCCATCCAGAAATGGTTCTTTTCCGCAATCTCGGCGTCAATCTGCGGGATTACTTGTGCGGCGTACTAACTATACGCCTCCGCATAATCCTTTGATTTCCTTGCCCTTGCTAAAAATTCCTCATTTCTGATCTGGAAACTCTCCCGTGCCCATGATTTCATTTCTGGATGGGCACTAGTTATTCTAAGCCGTGAGGAGTCTTAGAGGTGCCAATAGTTGTCTGAGATTCTACCAACTCCTGTACAGCACCCATACGGGCATTCATGGATGTCAATTCCTCTGTAAGTTGTTGGATCTTGGCCTTTAGCATCTGGTTTTGTTGTAAGATTTCCTGATGTGTTGTTGTACTGGATTCCAAGCTTGCATTTTCTTCTTGAAGGGCTTGTATCTCTTCTTCCATCTCTTTAATCTTAACCTCTGTCTCCTCTGGTACCTCGGAGGCCGCCTTTTCTTTCTTCAGCATAGCAATTTCATTTTCAAGGGCATCTACCTTCTGGAAGAACTGTCGATTTTTATGTTCTATTGTGGCTATGTAATCGATGGTCTCTTTCAGCATGGTTTTATAATCAGGAGCCTTTTCTCTGTTTACACCCCATAAGTAATATCCAAGGCCAAGCCCAACAATAAACACTATCACAGCTAAGATAATAGGGGCTGTCGAGCTTTTATTCTTTTCTTCCTTCATGAGGAACCTCCTTATAGATTATACAATTTCTTTTAAAAAGAATACAACTGTTCTATACTACCGTCAAGGGCTTGCTAAAATATCAAATGTGAAATATCACCATAGTTATGGATATATTGATTATAAAGATGGGTTCTTTAGGTGATGTGATTAATACGCTGCCTCTTGTGATAAACTTAAAAAGGTATATGCGCGCAGATGTATACTGGGTTGTTGAGCCACTTAGCTATCCCATAGTTGCAGAACACAGTTATGTAGATCATGCAATATTGTTTGACAGATATAATTGGGCAAAGGCACTTCCTGGTCTTATAAGACAGCTCAGATGTAGAAATTTTGATGTAGTATTGGACCTGCAAAGGATTATAAAATCTGCTCTATTTTGCCAGGTATCAAAGGCTAGAAGACGCATAGGCTTTGATAGAAAAAGATGCAAAGAATTGAGCCATCTGTTTCCGTTTGAGAGGATACCAGAATCTGATCCAGATACCCATATGGTATTACAATATTTGGAGTTTGGCAAATACCTTGGAGTAAAGGATCAGGATATCAGATGGGATATCTCTGTAAAGGGCAAGGTGCTATATAATCTCCCAAATGATTATGTGGTATTGAATATCGGGGCTACCAAAGAAGCAAATAGGTGGAATGCAAAAGGGTTTGCCGATCTAGCGAAGAGCATTAGGCAGAGATTTCAAATGGTCTCCGTACTTACGGGGGCAAGTGAGGACATCCCTATGGCAAAGAGGATACTAACCATGACAGATGGTGAAGTGATAGACCTTGTTGGAAAGGCATCGGTCCTGGAGTTAAAGGAAGTGCTGGCAGGCTCCAAGGCGGTAGTAAGTTGTGATACAGGGCCTATGCACTTGGCTTCTGCCATTGGAAAGAATGTAGTTGCCCTGTTTGGACCATCAGATCCAAAAAGGACAGGGCCATTTAAAGGAGAGGTCATCCAAAAGGACGTGGGGTGTAACCCGTGTAATGCAAGAAGGTGTAGCAATCCTATATGTATGGAGGCAATTATCCCAGATGATGTAATAGAAAGACTAGAGGTAATATGGTCAGCATAATTATATTAACACTGGGCGAAGATGAACATCTCATGGATTGTATTGCATCCATTAGAGAAAATGTAGGTTGTGATTATGAGATTATAGTCGTGAATAATTCTGCTACTCCTCTTAATATCTCAGATAAAGACATTACCATTATAGAAAACAGACAAAACCTCGGGTTTGCCCGAGCAGCAAATAGAGGCATAAGGATAGCTTCAGGCGAGTTTATATTATTATTGAATGCAGATACTGTGCTTATTACTGATGTAATAACCCCTGCGCAAGATTTTATGAAGGTGCATCCAAGGGCTGGGATCTGTGGAATTCAGCTTGTCTTTGAAGATAAGAGACTCCAAAATTCTGTAGATGTTATACCAACACTTGCCACTCAGCTCTTAAATAAAGCCTTTTTAAAGATCATTTTTCCTGTGTCCTATCCAAGCAAGCGCTCCAAGTTTACATCCCCTGTAGAGGTCCCATCTGTCATTGGTGCATTTATGATGATAAGGAGGCGCCTCATAGATGAGATAGGGTCTTTTGATGAAGGTTTCTTCTTTTACTTAGAGGAGACAGACCTTTGCAAGAGGACGGCAGAGCATGGCTTTGAGGTATGGCACCTGCCTGAACTCAAAATCGTTCACTATCAGGGCTTGAGCGCAAGAAGGCTAGATACCCAAAGGAAGATAGAGTTTCATCGTTCTTTGTACAGGTTTTTCCTGAAACATAAAGGCGTATACACCACTGTAATGCTTTATATAGGTATGCTCCTGAAACTTTCATTAGAGATTGGTACGAATCTATTGCTTTCTTTTATCCCTGATATGAGGAAAAGATTAAAGCGATCTTTTGTTCTCCTTTTATGGCATTTCATAGGCATGCCATCCACATGGGGGTTAGAGGATTTTACTCCAGGATATAAAGCCATAATGAAAAACGGATATAAGTGGTTTTTACCTAAAGAAGCCCAGATTCCACCCCAGATCATAGCCCCCAATGTATTCATGGAGTCATCTACCTGGGATGTAATGAATCGGTCCAGAACAACCTTTGTGAAGAGGGGATACCTGGATAGAGATCTCATATATCTGAAACGATACAATTTTAAAGGGATTAAAGACACCATCAAGAATGTATTTCGGAAAAGCAGGGCGCTTAATGCCTTTGAAGGGGCTCTTGTTGTGGATTCCCTGGGAGTGCGCACACCCATGCCAGTATTCGCCTGTGAGAGGAGGATATTTGGAGTGCTTATCAATTCATTTATTGCGACATACGGTCTTAATGCATTAAACCTCGTAAGGTATGTAGAAGAAAAGGGTATTAGTGATGAAGAAATACTAGCACTCTCTCATTATGTAAGACATATCCATGAGATGGGGCTATTGCCTGTGGATCTAAAGGGAGATAATATCCTTGTTTCTCTGGATAAAAAAGAATTCTTTTTAATAGATTTGGACAGGCTTAAAAGGCGTCATTTTTTGGGAATCAGGCAGATAGCGAAAAATTTAAGCTATTTAAATGCATCGCTTATGCCATCTGTCCCCCTTGAAAAAAGGATGTTATTCTTCAATGAATACATAAAAGGAAATACATATCTTGAGGCAAAGAAGGACGCTTTGTTGAAGATGATAGATGAGTACACAAAAAAACGATTAGAGCAAAGATATAGCATTTAGTTTGCTGTGCTACGAATTAAAAAGTTGGAATGCTTAAAGTTAAAAATAGTAAGGAGTAAGCAGTAGGGAGCAGGTATAAATATTAGTAAATATAGAGAAGTTAATCGTATGCTTTCTGGCATGATCGATAAAGCAAATAAATTTACCTGTTGATTGTTCTGCTTACTGCCTACTCCCTACTGTTTACTTGGCCATTAGGCTAAATGATATAATAAATTTTGGGATTTTCCCAATCAGCTTGATTCTCAAAAGCTTTAATAGGATAGCGCATCAAATCTTTGCTTTTTGCCTTTTATTATTACATTTA
>CAZVAH010000028.1:6819-11394 GCA_964625035.1 uncultured Bacteriovoracaceae bacterium
TATTAGGACAGGGAGATGACCTTACAGATACCTTGCCGGATTCTATTGCCACCACAGTATATCCAAGCGGGCCTGGCACGTTGATAGTGGCATCTTGATCAAGTGAATAGATCCCTAAAAGGCCGTTCATGTTATAGATTTCCACTTCCTGCCCAGGGGATGTTCCTTTGAATAAAAATATGGCCCAGATCAAGGAAGTGGCAAGGATAGAAGCGATCATAATTTTATCTGCCATAGTGGTTTCTTGAAATATATTCATTTAGTTATTTATATACACTCCTAGGTGAAGCTCCCCGCCTACAAGGCGGGGCATTTAAGGATAGTTTTCGTAACTATTCTTGTAATATGTTGATTTTACTCAATACCACATGGTTATTTTCTGATATGACTCGGGACACGCAGTGGCCCGAGTGGGTTGCTAAATAATCTGTACCTTAGCCCAACAAGGGCACCCATAATAAAGCCGCCTATATGTGCCCACCATGCAATGGAAGTCTGAGAGCCAATACTAAGATAGCCATTTGCACCCTGAAGGATGAACCATCCTAATATGAATATAACAGATGGGACTTCTACTATCTTTATAAAGAAGAATATGGGGATAATGGTCACAATCTTTGCCCTTGGATAAAAGACAAGGTATGAACCCATTACAGCAGCAATAGCACCAGATGCGCCGATTACAGGGATGTGAGAGTGAGGATAGATGGCAGTATGTGTGTAAAAGGCAACAAATATGGCAAGGCAGTAAACAACTGCATATCTTAACCTGCCAAATGCCCTTTCTACACCAGGGCCGAATACATATAGAAAGAGCATATTCCCCAGAAAATGAATGTAGCCCGCATGGATGAATCCAGATACAAAAATTGCCTTGTGGATACTAAAAAGGCTGCCGTTACCTTTTGTAATCCACATTAAGACATCAAGAGGGCTTGCGCTGTACAGCTGTATGATCTCAGGGCCTCTTGCGATTTCTTCTATGAACATGGCTGCATTTAACATAATCAGGCTTAAGGTAACAAAGGGAATGCCTTTTGAGGTAGTAGTATCCCTTATAGGAATCATATGTTATCTTATGTTTCTTCTATAGCTGGTATACAGCAGAGGAATTCGATATCACTTTCTTGAGCCTTAATCTGATGGGGGGTATAAGGTGGGATAAATACCCCCATACCTTCTTTGAGTCCTGCCTCTTCATCACCCACAGTGACAGTACCTTTACCAGATATGATATATACCTCATGTTCCCATGGGTGAGAATGTAATGGGCTAAACCCATAAGGTTTCATATGAAAGTGCCTCATGTAGAATGTTGGCGCACCTTCACTCTTGCCTATCAGAACCCGTTTGCTTACACCTCGGGCATCACTTATATCTGTAGTTTCTTTTACATCCGATATATGACGTGCGATCATTGACTTCCTCCTTTAGTAATATCTTTATATTATTTAACATAGCTTTATCTGATTTTTCCAGTACTATGATTGCTCCATCAAAGGTGGGCTGGACAAAACCGGCATATTTAATTAAAAGACAAATCCCATGAAAGAAATAGGTTTTTTACTGATAATAATAGGTATCTTTGTCATTGTTGTGGGGGTGATATTTATCTTGGGTGAGAATCTGAACTGGTTAGGGAGACTACCTGGGGATATCAAGGTAATAAGGCCCGGATTCAGATTTTACTTTCCCCTGGCCACTTGCATACTTATAAGTATTATCATAATGCTTATTCTTTATCTCTTTAAATAGATACTTTTATTTGTAGCACGGATTCTAAAAGGTGGAGCCATAATGATTATAGAAGATTTTATTGGATGGTTTTTAAGATACAAGTCAAAGGCATACCTTAAATTTGAGGACCCTGATAATATCTTGCTTCCACCAAATCCGCCATTGGATAGCATAGAACTCTACGTGCACATACCATTTTGTAAAGAGCTGTGTCCATATTGTTCTTTTCACAGGTTTAAGTTTCATGAAGAGACTTTGCGGCTATACTACAAGGCTTTGAGAAAAGAACTGAAGATCTACAAGGATATGGGATATAAATTTGGAGGGGTATATATTGGTGGGGGGACACCTACGATTATAATGGATGAGCTTACTGATACTTTGACCCTTATACATAAATTATTCTCGCCAAAAGACATATCTGTAGAGACAAACCCGGATCATCTACACAAAAAGGATATAGCCGTACTAGTTGATATGGGGGTTGGCAGAATATCTGTAGGGATACAAAGCTTTGATGATACCATCCTAAAGCTTATAGAGAGGTATGATAGATATGGGTCCGGATCTGAGATGAAGCGCCTTGTACAGGACATCATGGGGGATATAAGGACACTAAATCTGGACATGATATATAATTTCCCAATTCAGACGCAGGCTATGCTGGAGCAGGATCTTGATCTGATAGAAGAGATTGCCCCAGACCAGGTTACATTTTATCCATTGATGGTACCTGATGCCACCAAGAAAAGGATGAAGAAGATCATGGGGAGGATAAGCTATAAAAAAGAGGCTGCCTTCTACCGCATGATTCAGAACAGGCTGGCTGATGATTATACACCAAGTTCTGCGTGGTGTTTTTCGAAAAAGGATTTAGATATGATAGATGAATATATAGTAAACTACGATCAATACGTTGGAGCAGGAAGCGGCTCTTTCGGCCTTGTTGGTAACACCATCTACTCTAACACATTCTCCATAAAAGAGTATGTAGAAGACTTAAATTCAGGCAGACTCCCCTTGAAATCAAAAAAGACATTCTCAACTAAGGAGATGGCTCGATATCACTTCCTCATGACCCTCTTTGGCTTAAAGATGGGAAGGCCCCTTTTTAAGGAGAAGTTTGGTTGTGGTCTGTGGTCTGCCTTATGGGTCGAGTGCTTATTCTTTCTTTTGATAGGGGGTATTCATATAGATAAAGACATCATTAAGGTGACTGAAAAGGGTATGTATTACTGGGTTATTATGATGAGGGAGTTCTTTATAGGGGTGGATAACTTCAGAGAGATAAGCAGGAGATCTCTTCTTAAAGAAGATTTTCAGTTTGGAGACACGGGATCTTTCGATTAACTATCTAAAAGATAAATAAGGCCTTAGAGTATAGCATTCTCTAATCTTTCCATAAGGAAATCGATCTCTCTTTTTGTCTTCAGATTTCCAGTGTACATTTCGTCGATTACCTCTAGAGAGTGTATAATAGAAGAGTGCTTTCTGGAAAAGGTCTGGCCAATAATTTGTAAGGACTCTTTTGTGTAGTGTCTGCATAAAAATATTGCGACTTGCCTTGGATATACAATCCCTCTCTTTCTTGATGGGGAGATCAATTGCTCCTTTGAGATCCCAAAGTTTTTTGCCACAAATCCCTGGATAAACGGGATGGTTATCCTTTCCTGCTTTTCCAGTGTTCCTTCCAGGAGTTCTTTTGCCATATCCAATGTGATTTCTCTTTTCATCAAAGAACTCATAGCAGATACGGTCAGCACTGCACTTTCTAGTTCTCTAATATTATTCCTTATATTCTCGCTAATAAAGCCTACTACATCATCTGGGAGAGATATACACTCATTTGATGCCTTGCGTCTTATGATATTGGCTCTGGTTTGTCTGTCAGGCCTCTTTATATCTATTACCAATCCAGAAGAAAATCTTGATTTCAGGCCCTTATCCATATAGGGGATTGATGCCGGAGGTCTGAATCCCGAAAGGACAACCTGTTTATCATTACTCATAAATTCATCTAGTATATAGCTTAGCTCCATTTGAGTCTTCTCTTTGTTTTTGAATAGATGTACATCATCAATAAAAAAGACATCACACTTGCTACTATACGTGCGTTTGAATCGATCAGTACAATTATTTCTAACAGAATACACATATTCTGCGGAGAAATCTTGAGCTGTGGTATACTTTACCGTAATATCTGCCTCGGACTTTATCACTTTATTCCCAATAGCGTGCGCAATATGACTCTTCCCAAGACCTGTATCTGAATAAAAGTATAATGGATTGTATTTGCTTAAATCTTCTTCAGACACCGCCATTGCTGCCTCATATGCAAAGGCATTACACTTACCAACCACAAATTCCTCAAATGTAAACTTTGGGTTGAGCCCTCGTACAGGTGAGGGCTTAGTAGCAGAGGGGAGAACCATTTGTACAGGCTTGTTTATTGAAGATGCCTTTTTATTGGAGCCTTTATTAGAGTGCACAGAGAATTCTATGTCCGCAGATTTACCAAGGAGTTTTTGTATCTCCTTTATAATAATGTCTTTGTAATGTTGATGTATATAATTGAGAACAAAAGGGCTTGGGCAATATACCATAACAGACCCATCCTGTACGCAGATCTCTATTTGATCTATCAGAGGTTTTTCCGAGGGATTTTTTACTTCTGTCTGTATTAAGTCTTTTATATGTTTAAGCCCTTGTTGTTTGTTCATATGTCCCCCACATATAAAATTTATTTACTCCAGTATATGTTGCCATATATCTTACTCTCACAAGAAGACGTCAATCTCCAACTCGGTCGATTTTCGTCATTTAGCACCAAATAAAAAG
>CAZVAH010000029.1:0-1781 GCA_964625035.1 uncultured Bacteriovoracaceae bacterium
CCTAAATACCTGAGCAGTTACCTTTAATCGGGAATAAAGTAACAGCGGCAGGAATTCAGGTTGACATGAATGCCCATCATCAATGCCCATTTTTAAAAAGCAATTGACATATTGATCAACACTCTATATTCAAGGGACATGAGCAGAAATGACAAGGAAGAAAGCATAATAAATGCTGCATTGGCAGTATTTTGCAGAAAGGGATATGCCCATACACGTATGGCGGACATAGCCAGACAGGCGGGGGTATCCTATGGGTTGGTGTATCATTATTTTGGAAGTAAAAAGACACTATTTGATGTGATTGTTGACACCTGGTGGAGCGATCTTTATTCTGTATTAGAAGAGCAAAGAGAATCCAGGTTGGATTTCACTAAAAGGCTAGAGTATATTATACGGTTTTTCTTGGAGACATACTCAAATAATCCCGATCTTATCTCTATATTTATATCTGAAGTCTCCAGGAGTTCTGTCTACCACACCTCAAGAGGGTTGAATAAATTTAAGAAATTCTTCTCGCTTTGTGAGGAGATCATAAGTAAAGGGCAAAACACAGGTATTCTTCGTGATGACATAGGGCCACACTATCTCACATATATCTTTCTTGGTGCTATTGAGACATTTATATCCATACTGGTCCTTGGTAAAGAAAGGGTAGATAATGAAAGAAAGAAACGCATAATAGATGGAATAATCCAGGTATTTCTAAACGGGGCCAAGGCAAAGTAAAGATTTTTGATCATGGGAAAAATAAATTGACAAGTCAGTCAATTGCTGCTATTTGTCGGTTAATATTTTTTTAATAGCATTTTGTTAAGGGGCCTTAGGTTATGCATTTAAAGGGTCAGTTGCACATACATACAACTTATTCAGATGGCAGGTTAACCCCTCAGAAAGCCGCTGATGTATATGCCAGCCTAGGCTTTGATTTCATAGCATTTACTGATCATGACCACCTATTAAAACCCAGTTACAGAAGGGCTATAGAGGCTGTTAAGACTGATCTTGTAGTGTTTTATGGTATCGAACTTACTGTCTTTGAAAAGGGGTACGTCCATGTAAATAGGATAGAAGGTGATAGTGAGCTTCTTCATGTGTTTAATCACCCAGCAGACTATGATCTAAGCTTAAAGCAAACTATAGAGCGAATAAATGCAATTGCTAGGCAATATCCCCTTGATGTTGTGGAGGTTACTGACCATGGTTTTTATACACCTGAGTTTGATGTGCCTGAGATAGATTATCCCAAAGTGGCTTCAGATGACTCCCATACTCGTACAGGGTGTGGCAGGGCATGGATTGAGTTGGAGTGTAAGAGGGATAAAGATTTCATACTGCGTGCTATAAAGGAGGGTGCTTTCTGGAATTGCTATGAACGAGGTTTAAGGAAGGTAGCGATAGAAAATAATTCTAATGGTTTTAATATCCATCAATTTATCACATAACATAAGAAGGGATTGCCTTATGGCAATTAAAGCTTGTTTTATAGCAAAGGAGGTATTGTGGTATGGCGAGTAAAAGGGTTGCTATCTGTGCTGTTGCACAGCACAAAAATGAATCAGATATGTGGTATAAACGGTTTCAAGGCATGCTTTTGGATGTCTTGGAAGATATCCAGGCTCAGACAGGGGTAGACTTCTCTGAAGAAAAGGGGGTGACAAATATTGTTTCATGCTCAGATGATGTCTTTGATGCCCGTACCATCTCTGACAATGCGGTGACCGATGTTCTAGGTGCCCAATATCGGGGAGAGGAGAAGATAGCCCAGGAAGGACTGAATG
>CAZVAH010000029.1:1791-9675 GCA_964625035.1 uncultured Bacteriovoracaceae bacterium
CCATTATCCTTTCCGGATATGATGACTTGGTTTATCTTGCAGGCCATTGTAAGGAATCTCAACCTGAGAGTCGAGATATGAGCACTAATTTGGGATACGACCCATTTTATGGTCGGGCCCTAGGACTTGATTTTACCAATGTTGCAGGTCTACAGGCACGGGCATACATGGAGAAATCCGATCTCACTGAAGAGCATCTTGCAAAGATAGTTGTTCGGGCCAGGCAATGGGCAGCGAGAAATCCTTATGCAAATGCGACTGAATTGGTAGAACCTGGAGAGGTTATGGCTTCCCCCATGTTATGTGATCCTATAAGAAGGTTGCATGCCTATCCTGTATCAGACGGTGCTGTGGCCATGCTTTTGGTATCTGAAGACAGGGCCGAAGAATTAACAGATAATCCCATATGGATAACCGGTTTTGCTAATTGTATGGACAGTTATTTTTTAGGTGATAGAGATCTTGCAGGTAACTTTGCCCTGAAAAAGGCTGCTGAGCGTGCCTATGGGCGTGCCGGCATAGAGGATCCCAAGAAGAGTATAGATCTGGTAGAGGTGATGGATTCATATGCCTATCAGCAGCCCATGTGGATGGAGGGGTTAAGCCTTTGTGAAGAGGGCAAGGGAGGAAGATTTATCGATGAGGATGGCCCTGCTAAATACAATGTAAATCTCTCCGGAGGCATGCTTGCCGGCAATCCTATTATGGTTGGAGGTCTTTACAGGGTTGCAGAGGCTGTGCTCCAGCTAAAAAGAGAGGCAGGAGAGCATCAGGTCTCTGCTGATGTAAATAGGGCGGTTGCCCATAGTACAACCGGTGGAGCAGGACAGTTCCATACAGTTGTAGTGTTGGAAAGGTAAGGAGGGGTGTTATGGCACAACATAAAAAGAACAGAAATGTGGGAATTATTGGTATAGGTCAGACTGAATACTCCAGCCATAAAGAACATCAGAACCAGGCAGAGATGGTCAACGAGGCTGTAAGGTATGCCTTAGAGGATGCCAATCTTACTATGGATGATATAGATTGTGTAGTCCATGGCAATATGGAACTCTTTGAGATGGTGCATCAGCCTGATATATGGCATGAGATTGGCTCAGGTGCATATGGTAAGGAGGAATTCAGGGTCACCACAGGTGGTACTACAGGTTCAACCATTGTATGTGCTGCAGACAATCTTGTGGCATCTGGTATGTACGATATTGTCCTGGCAATTGGCCTGGAAAAATTACAGGAAGGTCATACAACTGGTGGGATTACCAATATGGCATGTCCGCTTTGGTTCCGCCATATTCAGACAGGTGCACTTACAGGTACTACAGCATCTGCCATGATAGAGGAGTTTGGGGAGGAAAGGGCTAAAAAGGCTGCCATGAAGTATAGGATTCTTATGGATAAAAATGCATGCCTTAACCCCAGGGCCCACAGGAGATTTGGTCTTGACTATGACCAGGCAGATGACCTTATGAATACATCACCACAGCTAGTAGGTGAGCTCAGGCTAATACATATGTGTTCCCAGAGTGATGGTGCGTGTGTAATGATCTTTGCATCCGAGGAAAAGGCCAAAGAGTTGAGTGATAAACCCGTATGGATAAGGGATCATATTACAGTGCACCGCGAAGAGACCTTTAATATCTTTGGGTTCAAAAAGCCAGAGATGACCCATCATTATGCTGCGAGAAAGCTCTTTGAAAGAAACGGTGTTAAAGATCCGGTTGAATACTTTGATGTCTTTGAGATGTATGATCCATCTGCGTGGTGGGGCCCGGATTGGCTGCGGGAATTTTTGCTTTTAGAAGGGGATGAACATATTAAGATGCTTGAACAAGGTGACTTTGATATAGATGGGAAGCTGCCCGTCAATCCATCCGGGGGTGTTATCGCAACCAATCCCATTGGTGCTACAGCCATGTTGAGGCCGGCTGAAGCTGCCCTTCAGGTCAGAGGGGATGCAGGGAAACATCAGATCAAGAAGGAGGTAAAGCATGCCTTGGCTTCAGGATTTGGTGGGACTATGTGGACGGTATTAATAATGCTTGAAAAATATCTAGTTTGGTAGGAGGTTTATCATGGCTGAATATTTTGGAGTAGCGGTTGAAGATATCTTTAATACCATGGGAAAACGCTTCCGCAAAGAGGGGGCAGGAGGCGTTGATGCTGTCTTTGGGTATGATATATCCGGAGAGGGTGGCGGCAAATGGCAGGTTACTGTCAAGGATGAGAACCTCAAGGTAGAGAAGATAGAAGGTGACCTTGAGGGATACTCTGTTATTCTTGATACAGATGCTGAGACCTTTGTAGGGGTAACCATTGGGAAGGTAGATGCTGGCGAAGCCTTTTCTTCTGGTAAGATTAAAGCGGACGGTGACATTGGTCTGCTTACAAATGTACTACCTCAGATCTTTACTAAATACACACCTCCTGAAAAGGAGGCTACTGCAAAGGATATCATTGATTCCATGGTAGATCGCTTTCGTCCTGAAAAGGCCGAAGGTGTAGACATGGCTATAGGTTATGATCTCACTGGTGATGGAGGAGGTAAGTGGACTGCCCTTGTAAAGGATCAAACATGCAAGGTTGAAGAAGGGCTTGCCTCTGATTGTACAGTTACCTTGCAGATGGATGCCAAGGTCTTTGTGGATTTGAATCTAGGTCTTATTGATGGCACATCTGCCTTTACTTCAGGTCAGGTAAAGATAGAAGGGGATATGGGAGCAGCATCCACATCAGCGAAATTTTTTGAGAGGTTCAGGCTAGGAGGGGCAGAAGGGGCAGAGGAGTTGATATCCCTAAAGTGTTTGCCTTCTGTTGACCAGCGGTTTGCAACAGGCTCTGTCATGGGCAAGTGGTTTGAAGGGCTCAAAGAGAAAAAGTTTTATGCAACAAAGTGTCCCAAGTGCGGGAGGACTCAAATCCCGCCTAGAGAGATCTGCGCTAATTGTAGGGTGCGTTGTACAGAATTCGTAGAATTGGGACCAAACGGTACAGCAACCTTTATTGATATTGTGTATTATGCCAGTCCTGATCCGCTTACAGGAGAGGTTCGTGAAACCCCATATGGAGGTCCCTTTTTCATGCTGGATGGGGCAACCGAAGAGGAGAGTTTTGCTCACGGACTCAATCCTAAAGATCTTGAGAGGATAAAACCAGGCATGAGGATCCGACCTGTCTGGGCTGAAAGACGTACAGGCAGTTATACTGATCTTTTATATTTTGAGATCGATGATTAAAGAGAGGAGATAGTTATCATGACTATTCATAAAGAAGATACCAAACATTGCTTTGTTCTAGAAGGAAGGATGGCACTTCCCAATCAGTATTTTGCAGGAAGGGTGGGATCTAAGTTTATAATTGCCCTCAGGGATGAGAAAAAGATATTGGGGGTAAAGTGCACCAAGTGCAACAAGGTATTTATCCCGCCAAGGGAATACTGCGAGAGGTGCATGTCCAAATTGGATGAGAATTGGGTGGAGCTGTCTAATGAAGGTGCGATAACAAATTTCACGGTGGTCCGCTACAATGATAAACATTTGCCTAAAAAGGCGCCATACATCCTTGCATTAATAAAGTTGGATGGTTCAGATACGCCTTTTCCCCATATTGTAGAGGGGATTGATCTTAAAAAGGTTGCAATAGGGATGAAGGTAAAGGCGGTGTTTGCGGATAAGACCACAAATACTATTATGGATCTGGATCATTTTGAACCCGCGTAATGCAGGGTCATTATAAATAAATTTAAGATTAAGGAGGTAGCTTATGGCTAACAAGACAGAAAAGGTTATTATTTGTGCCGCACTGGCAGGGGCTGCAACATTCAAGAATCAGAATCCTGCTGTGCCTTATACACCCGAGGAATTTGCGCAGGAGGCTGCTAAGTGTTACAAGGCAGGGGCTGCCATGGTACATGTTCATGCTAGGTCTGATGATGGTATGCCTACGCATGAGGTGGACAGGATAAAGGCAACTCACGATGCGATAAAGGGCAAAACCCCAGAGTTGATAGTGAACTTGAGCTCTGCTGTGGGCATGGGCAAGACCCCGGAGCAGAGGATTACCCAGATTGTAGAGATAAAGCCAGCAATGGCATCTCTGAATACAAATACAATGAATTTCAGTATAATGGATAGAAAGACAGGGCAGATACTTATTGATTATGTCTTTGAAAATACATTCACTATGCTTCAAGATTTTGGCAAGGCCATGGAAGAAAATAATGTCAGACCAGAGATCGAATGCTATGATATGGGTGGATTAGATAACTCCCTTTTGATTGCCAAACAGGGTTTCTTTTCTGAACCCATGAATTTCAACTTTGTGTGGGGCGTTGCAGGTGGCCAGAGCTTCAGGCCGGATGCCTTTATTTCAATGGTCAATGCAATACCGGAAAATGCGAACTTTACCACCTGTGCGGTTGGTAATGAACAGTTTCCTGCTATAACCATGTCATGTCTTATGGGTGGGCAGATAAGGGTTGGACTTGAAGACAGCATCCGTGTGCCAACTGGTGAGCTGGCCAAAGGGAGTTATGAGCAGGTAGAGTGGACAGTGAAGATGGCCTCTGTTTTGGGTAGAGAGCCGGCAACTCCTGATGAGGCAAGGAAGATAATGGGGATTAAGCAAAAATAGATCCCAAAAGATTAGTGTTTTCTGGCCAGCTATTTTTATAGCTGGCCAGAAATATTTTAAGGAGGGGAACCATGGGGAAAACTCTTGCTCAGGTATTCAGACAGCAGGCAGAGAAATACGGTGATCGCCTGGCTGTTGAAAAGCGGTTAGATGGTGTATGGCATGGGATAAGCTGGAAGGAGTATTATGATTCAGCAAAAAATGTTGGGCTTGGCCTTTATAGCTTAGGTGTCCGTAAAGGCGATAGGGTCTCACTTTTATCTCAGAACAGGCTTGAATGGATTATTTCAGATATGGGGATAATGGGTATTGGTGCGTGTAATGTACCTATTTATGTTACGCTGCTTGCACCAGAAGTGGCCTATATTATCAGCAATTCCGGATCAAAGGTATTTATTGCAGAGGATAAGGTTGCCTTGGATAAAGCCCTTGAAAAACTAGATGAATGCCCGAGCCTTGAAAAGATAGTGGTTATAAATACCAAAGATTGTGACATGTCGCAAGATATGGTGATCAGCTTTGAGGAATTAAGGAATTTAGGCAAGGAAGTAGAATCTAGGCAGGCCGGGCTATTTGAAAAACTTGGAGATGAGATAGACATAGAAGACCTTGCAACCATAGTGTATACCTCTGGTACAACAGGCCCCCCCAAAGGGGCAATGATTACCCATAGCAACATCTTGGCTGTCTTTGATGGGCTTGATGCAGTAGTGCCTGCATATGATACAGATGTAACAGCGCCTTTTTTACCATTGTGTCATGTGTTTGAACGGATGGCAGGGCATCTTTATGGAATGCATAAAGGTATTACCACCCATTATGCCCAGGACCTCGACACGATCGTAGAAGATATCCAGGAAAAGAAACCAACTATTATTCTGGCTGTGCCAAGGGTGTGTGAAAAGGTCTATGCCAAGATACTCTCCCAGGTAAAGGAGCAGCCAAAACTAAAGCAGGCAGTATTCAACTGGGCAAAGGGTGTAGGAGCTAGAGTAAGTAAATTAAAAGAGAAGCGCAAGCAAATCCCGCTACTTTTAGATCTGCAGTACAGGATTGCCTATAAGCTTGTGTATCAAAAGTTAAGAGAAGCTCTGGGGGGCCGGGTCAGGTGGATGACAGCATCTGGCGCGCCTATCTCTAGGGAGATAATAGATTTCTTTAATGCTGCTGGCATATTTGTGATTGAAGGTTATGGTATGACAGAGGCCACAGCACCTACAAGCCTGAATACATTAGATGACTACAAGTTCGGCACTACAGGTAAACCCATACCATGTAACGAAGTGAAGATAGCAGATGATGGAGAGATCCTTATCAAAGGTGGGAATGTAATCAAGGGTTATTGGAAGATGCCAGATGAGACAAAAGAGGCCTTTACAGAGGATGGCTGGTTTAAGAGTGGTGATATTGGTCACTTGGATGAAGATGGATATCTTGTGATCACAGACAGGAAAAAGGACCTTATCATTACTGCCGGAGGCAAGAACATTGCACCTCAGAACATTGAAAACCTATTTAAAGAGGATCCTTTATTTGAGCAGTTTGTGACTATAGGCGATATGAAAAAGTATCTTGTAGGCCTCGTAAATATAAATCTGGAAGAGGCAGAAAGGCTTGCCAGAGAAGAAGGGGTTAAATTCTCCTCGCCAGAGGAGCTTCTTGATAATAAAGACTTTCTCACCATTGTAGATAAACATGTAGAAGAGAGAAATAAACACCTTGCGAAGGTTGAGACCATAAAATACTATCATGTTGTAAAGCAGCCCTTCTCAGAGGAGACAGGAGAATTGACTCCGTCTTTGAAGGTTAAACGCAAGGTTGTAATGGAAAAGTATAAGGACATGACAGATAGCATGTATTCGAAAGAGGCTTAAATAGTTACGTAAACAATAAAATAAAACAAGGAGGAGTACATCTGTGGATGTTATAGATCAAGGAATTGGAAGGTTATTTACTGATCCGGATCCGGACAAGGCACGGGAGTTCTTTCGGGGTAAATCCAGGAAGATGACAGACAAGGTAATGAGTCTTAAAGAGGCAGTAGAGAAATTTGTCCATGATGGCGACTATTTGACTATTGGTGGATTTGGAGCCAACAGGACCCCAATTGCAGCATGCCACGAGATTGTAAGACAAGGCAGGAAAAATATGGGCTTTGCTGGTCATACGTCTACCCATGATTTCGAGATACTCTGTGCAGGGGAGGTCTTCAATAAGTTGGATATTGCATATATCATAGGCCTGGAAGCAAGGGGACTGTCTGCATGTGCCCGGCGTTATATGCAAAGTGGTAAGGTAGAAGTCACTGAATGGACAAATTATAGTTTATCTGCCAGACTAAAGGCTGCTGCAATGGGAGTACCATTTGTACCCACACGAAATGTGTTAGGTACTGATACCTTTCATTATAGTGGTGGTAAAATAATAGAGTGTCCATTTACTGGTAAGAAGCTTATGTTACAGCCAGCCTTATATCCGGATATATCTGTTATCCATGTCCATGAGGCAGATGTATATGGCAATTCAAGGGTCAGAGGGATTACTATTTCAGATCTTGATCTTGCCAGGGCAACAAAAAGGCTGATTATCACAACTGAGAGATTAATCTCCAATGAAGAGATCAGACGTGATCCAACGTTTACCTCCATTCCTTTTTATCTGGTAGATGCTGTTTGTGAGATACCTTTTGGTGCATATCCAGGCAATATGCCTTATGAATATTTCTCAGATGAGGATCATCTCAGGGAATGGCTAAATGTGGAGAGGGATCCTGAAGAATTTAAAGAATTCTTAAAGCGGAATATATATGAGTGTAAGGAACATGCAGAGTATATAGAAAAGAATGGGGGTATCAAAAAGATGAATGAACTCAGGGTCAAGGAATTTCTCATTCATAAGGAGGGGAACAATGGCTGATTATAATGTGATGGAGATGATGATAGCAGTTGCTGCAAGAGAATTAGAGGATGGTGCTACTGTAGGTGTCGGTACTGGAGCCCCATGTGCTGCTGCAATGCTTGCACAAAAGACAACATCCCCCAATCTGGTAATCATGTTTGAGGCTGGAGGCGTAAGCCCACAACTCCCAGAGATGCCTATATCTGTTGGTGACTCTCGTACCTTTTATAAGGCAGTCATGGCTAGTGGTATGTGTGATATCATGGAGACGTGTTGCAGGGGGTTTGTGGATTATACATTCCTTGGGGGCGCCCAGATTGATATGTATGGCAATCTAAATTCAACCCGTATTGGCCC
>CAZVAH010000029.1:9685-11283 GCA_964625035.1 uncultured Bacteriovoracaceae bacterium
TCAAAGACCAAAGGTAAGGTTTCCAGGTAGTGGTGGCGCAAATGATTTTGGATCATTTTGCTGGCGTATGATTGTTATAACCCCTCAAGATGCCAGACGCTTTGTAGAAAAGGTAGAATACATTACCACACCAGGATGGCTCGATGGCGGTGATTCAAGGGCAAAATCAGGTCTGCCCTTGGATGCGGGTCCTTACAGGATTATAACCAACATGGGGGTCATGGATTTTGAACCAGAATCAAAACGTATGCGGGTCATCTCTGTTAATCCAGGGCATTCATTTGCAGAGATTCAGGATAACTGTGGGTTTGAACTCCTTAAGGCACCTAAGATTGCAGAGACCAAGCCACCCACAGATGAAGAGCTTAAGATCCTCAGGGAAGAGGTTGATCCATACAGGTATATTATAGGTAGGTAATTTAAAAGCAAAAGGAGGTTTTATTATGACCACTCGAGTAGGGATCGTAGATGTTGCCATGACCCCGGGTGCCGAGTCAAAGGATAACTTTCTAGATCAGGTATATAAGATAACAAAAGAGGTTCTGGATAAGGCAGGCATAAAAAGAGATGACGTCGGCACTGTGATAAGTGCAGCCTCTGATGTGTTTCATGGGGGCATGTCTTGTGCTAATTCTTATTACTGGGATGCTGGTGGTGCATTCTTGAAGAATGGCTCAAGACAGGATGGTGAGTCGCTCTTTGCATTTATATATGCAGTGATGCGCATCTTATCTGGTAGTTTTGATACAGCTCTGGTCCTTGGTGTATGTAAGGGCTCTGAAAATCCCGAGAATGATATGCTTACGCATTTTTTTACTGATCCATTCTATCAGAGGCAGGTTGGGCTCAACGAGACCGTGGCAGCGGCGCTTCAGATGAGAGAATACATGGACAGATATGGTATTACCGAAGAGCAGTGCGCCAAGGTGGTTGTGAAGAATTTAAAAAATGCCCTTAGAAACCCATATGCACATATAAAGAAGAGGGTAGATGTTGAAGATGTCCTTAATTCAGAGCCGGTTTTAGATCCTTTGAAAAAGATGGAATGTGCACCCAAATCAGAAGGGATTGTGGCAATCTTACTGGCAAAGGAGGATGTAGCAAAGAAGCTGACAAATAAACCTGTGTGGTTTAAGGGCTACGGGTCTTCCATAGACAGGGTTTATCTGGGAGACCGTGATTTATTGGATGGCCAGTTAAAACAAGCTGCAAAGAGGGCATATGATATGGCAGGTGTGGGTAATCCTAAAAAAGAGATTGATGTGGTTGAAGTTTGCGAGCCGTATGCCTTCCAGGAACTCTTATGGTATGAGGATCTTGGTTTTTGTGCCCCTGGTGAAGGCGGAAAGTTAATAGATAGTGCTGCTACCGATATGGATGGTGATATACCTGTGAACCCATCAGGGGGTGTTCTTGCAACAAACCCCTATGTTTCAAGGGGTCTATATCGGCTAGCCGAGGCATTCTTGCAGGTTAGAGGTGAGGCTGGCCAGAGACAGGTAGGAGGGAAGGTAAATACAGCTCTGGCCCATGGGACCCATGGTTTTGCAGGACAATGTCATGCCGTGGCCATTATAGGTAATTAGGAGGTGATATTA
>CAZVAH010000030.1:0-4199 GCA_964625035.1 uncultured Bacteriovoracaceae bacterium
GCAGAATATGGCATGGATATAGTGGATATAGGGCCGGCTTTACTATCCATGCATGCACCTTTTGAACTGGCCTCAAAGGTAGATGCGTATGCTACATATCTGGCATACCTGGCATTTATGGAGGAAAAATGAAAGAAAGAGTGCTTTCTCATACAGGCTCTTTACTCAGGGGCGTAATACATAACCTGAATACGCCCCTGATGTGGATTATGGGCAGGGCCCAGCTTATAGAAGCCAGAAATGAAAACATGGAAGGCCTAAAGGCACTTCCAGTAGAAAAAATTGAAGAAATCAAGGAAAAAAACAATAAGGACATCACATCTATTATAGAAGGTGCTGAAAAGATCGACGAGATCTTAAAAGCACTAACCTATAAGATACAGATGGCAGATGAAGGCCCCACTGTAATTGATCTAAAAGAATACCTGAAGATGGAGATGGATTTTCTGCTGGCTGATATGAGATTTAAACATCAAACAAAGACGGAGATAATTATAGACGAGACCAAATCATCATATGTACGAACCGATTATAATGCGCTCTCGTTGGCTATTACAGGAATTATAAATACAATCATAAATTCCACAGAAAATGACCGGCTCCTTAAGATCCTCTTGGAGGGTGGCATCATAAAAATTATATGCCCAGATATAACTATGAACCCTGAGATCAAAGAAGAAATAGATGCTGTATGTGAAGATCTATATACCATAGCAGATATATATATAGACGACACCAATGGAATAGATATGAGTATCAAGATAAAGGAAGCTTGATGCCAACAAAAAAGACTATCACCTGCCCTGACTGCGGCAATAAGATTTCCATATACCATAGCCCTACCCCTACTGTGGATATCATTATAGAATACAGGGGAGGTATCGTACTCATAGACAGAAAAAACCCCCCTCCTGGGTGGGCCCTGCCTGGTGGTTTTGTGGACTATGGCGAGAGTATAGAACATGCTGCAGTAAGGGAGGCAAAAGAAGAGACAAGTTTAGAAGTCGACGATCTCACCATGTTCCATGTATACTCTGCACCAGATAGAGACCCCAGGGGACATACAATCACCACAGTATTTGTTGCCAAAGGAAGCGGCGCATTAATCGCTCAAGACGATGCAGCAAAGGCTCAAATCTTTACATTAGATAATCTTCCAAAAAAAATGGCCTTTGACCATGCTCAAATACTCCAGGATTATATATCATGGAAACAGGGGGACAAAAAAGGGCTACTGCATAAATAATGGAAAGGATGGAAATTTATTTAATAGACGGCAGCTCTTATATATACAGGGCGTTTTACGCCATGAGAGATCTATCCACCTCAAAGGGGCTGCCCACCAATGCAATATACATACTTGCAAGGATGCTCTTAAAGATTCTAAAAGAAAAAACGCCGGAACATATCTCATTTATCCTGGATTCAAAAGGCCCTACCATAAGGCATGAAATCTATGAGGAATATAAGGCCAAAAGGCAAAAGATGCCAGAAGCCCTTCAGAAGCAGATGCCCTATATCCTTAGATTGGTGGATGAGTTAGGGATATCCATACTTCAAAAGGAAGGCCATGAGGCTGATGACATTATAGCAACCCTTGCGAGAAGATTCAGAGATAAGGCTAACATCATCATTATATCCGGTGATAAAGACCTTATGCAGCTAGTCGGCGACCATATAATCCTGTGGGATAGCCTGAAAGACAAGCGATTTGATCCCACCGGGGTAAAGGAAAAATATGGGGTAGGCCCGGAATATATACCTGATCTGCTTTCTCTCATGGGAGACAGCTCTGACAATATCCCTGGTGTGCCTGGTATTGGACAAAAAAGCGCTATAACCCTAATCTCAAAAATGGGCCACCTTGAAGACATCATAAAAAATGCAGATCAAATAGACTCGCCAAAGATAAGGGATACCATAAAAGAGAATGCAGGGGATGCCAGATTTGGTTTTGAACTCGTACGATTAGATAGAGACATAGATATAAAAGCAGACTTCAATCAAATAAGCTTAAGGCCAAAAGATACGTATAAGCTTATACCTTTATTTGAAGAATTAGAATTTAAGGCACTTTTAAAAGACATCGCAGGACAAGACCATGCCCTTAAAGGCCTTAAAAAAGAAGAATTTGAGTACGCATGCGATCCGGATATCAAGGAAGGTGCTGGTATCTATGTGTTATATGATACAGGCTCTGCGATATCCACAGATAAAGAGATCTTTGTCTGTGTAGATGATAAGACCTATCTGACCCCTCTGACAAGAAAAGGGGCCTGCCTTTGCATGCATGATGCAAAGGATATCATAGTAAATGCAAAAAGGCGCGGTATAGATACTCAAGCTCAACCCTTTGATGTCATGCTTGCAGCATACTGCCTGGACGCCACAGCAGGTGCACTAAAGTTAGAAGACCTGGCGCGGACATATATCGACGAAGACATACCCGAACTAAAGGACTTAACAGGTTCTGGAAGAAATGCAAAAGATATAAAGACACTTCTAAAGGAGGAAATCTCTTCTTTTCTTGCAAGCCATTCACGCGTTCTTCTTCCTTTGAAAAACACACTTAAGGATCAAATGAAAAGGCTTGATGTGGAAAATATATACACCAGTTTAGAGCTCCAACTTATAGAGGTCCTTGCATCAATGGAGATTGCAGGTGTCATGGTAGATGAGACCATCCTTGATAAGATCTCAGGGGAGATCACATCGCACATCAAAGACCTTGAGCAAAAGATCTATGCTGCAAGCGGCAAGACCTTCAATATAAATTCCCCCCAGCAGCTGGGCTATATATTATTTGAAGACTTAGGGCTACCTTTTATCAAGAGGACAAAGACCGGCTTTTCAACTGACAGCCACGTACTGGAGGCACTCAGATTCAGGCATGAACTCCCATCTCTACTCCTCGATTATCGAACTCTCACAAAACTAAAGAATACTTATGTGGATGCACTAGGGCCCATGATAGATCCAGAAACAGGCAGGATACACGCAAGATTCAACCAGGCTGTCACTGCAACAGGCCGTATATCCTCTTCTGAGCCTAACCTGCAGAATATACCGGTAAGAAGCGAGGAGGGAAGACGCATAAGGACAGCATTTGTTGCCCCACAAGGGTTCAAAATCTTGAGTGCTGATTATTCCCAGATCGAACTCAGGGTGCTTGCACATATTACTAAAGATAGCGCCTTAATAGATTCATTTATGCATGATACGGATATACATGCCAGGACAGCATCAGAGATATTTAATGTGCCCATAGGCGATGTAACCCCGGATCAAAGGCGCCAGGCAAAGACTATAAATTTTGGGATTATCTATGGCATGAGCGCACACAGGCTCAGTAATGAATTAGGGATCAAGATAGGCACAGCAAAACACTATATAGATAATTACCTGGGTAACTATCCCGGGGTTAAGGCATACATGGAAAATATAACAAAAAGGGCAAAAAACGATGGCTTTGTCACCACTATTATGGGAAGACGCCGCTCAATCCCAGATATCAATTCCCAGAATTTCAATGTAAGACAGGCGGCAAAGAGGATAGCAATCAACACCCCCATACAGGGAAGTGCCGCAGATATAATAAAGATGGCCATGGTAAAAATCCATAAAGATCTAAAAGGCCTAAAAAGCAGGATGATCATACAGGTGCATGATGAACTCATATTCGAGGTGGAACGATCAGAGATAGAAGAGGTAAAGGCCACGGTAAAAAGAGAGATGGAGCAGGCCTACCCTTTAAGCGTACCCATAAAGGTCGATGTGGGAATAGGAGACAACTGGGCCCAGGCGCATTAAAATGCCTTAATTGTGCATGGATACGCATTTCCTCATTTTTATCTTATTTATATGAAAAATACTTGGCAGGGATCAGAGGCCAGTTTTCAGGGATGGCTATTTTTCTCAGCCCGAGCACTTGTGCGGGTAAAGCCAGAAACATGGTAAGAAGAAAAGATTATCAGCATGAGCACCAGGTGCCAACAGACATATTATCTGGGATACCAGATGACATGGGAGCAAATCCCTGACAGGTTGGGCTCACAGTCGATTTTCAAGCAGAGTCATCTGCTATCCCAAAGGCAAGGTAAATGTAAAGCAGCTCCCATTTATGCCATCGCTTTCAACATGGATTGTCCCGTTATGTGCTTCAACGGCCATTTTGCAGAAGGTAAGCCCCAGCCCAGTGG
>CAZVAH010000030.1:4209-10926 GCA_964625035.1 uncultured Bacteriovoracaceae bacterium
TCTTTTGTACATCCACATACTTTTCAAAGTTGGCATCATGAAATTCTTTAGGGATACCTGGCCCATTGTCCTTGACGAAAAACATGATCTTATCGGGATCATTCGCCTTAAATCCAGTCTCTATGGTTTCTCCTTGAGGAGAATGGTGTACGGCGTTGACAAGCAGGTTCTGCAGTACCCGCAGGAGTATTCCACGGTCTCCAGAGATGTAGACCTTTTGTTCATCAACCCCAAAGCTCTGCACCAGGCTGATCCCTTTTGTCTTGGCAAGGCCATGCAGACGTGATACCGCTTCATCGATAAGATCTTTAGGCTCAATCTTTTCATGGATCAATTTAAGAGCCCCTTCTTCCATCCTTGCGATATCGAGAAGGTCCACTATCATCCTGTACAAGGTATCACAACTGGCCTGTGCTGACTCTACGAATTCCAGATTGTCATCACTAGCCGTATAAGAAAGGATATCGAGGTTTGCCAGCACCTCGGAAATAGGACCTTTTAAGTCATGAAACAACATATGGAAAAGCTCTGTTCGGATTTTTTCCAATTTTTTCAGCTCGATGTTCTTTTGTTGAATAGCTTGCTTTCTTTTCTTTAAGGACTCGGCCAGACGATTATTTTCAAGGGCACTGATCACGAACCCTGCAATGTTCAAAAGGATCTCCTGTTCCTGTTTGGAAAATCTGTCAGGCCCGATCTTTTCTGTTACGGTCAAGACACCGATTACCCTGTTGTCACTGAGTATTGGTGCTATGAGGAAGGAGCCTTTTTTGTAGTAGTCGAATTTTCTAATGAAGGTCGATTTTTTTTCAGAAGCATTAACGCACAAAAGCCTTTTGTTTTTCACAACCCAGCAAGAAGGCGAATCCTCTTCGATCGGCTGTTTTATCCCTATCAGATCAGGGTTGGTTGATGCTATAACCTCAAGGGTTTTCCGGCCTTTTACGATCATGACAGATCCTTGCCCAGTACGCATGCATGCTATCACCTCCAAAAGGATGGCCTGCATTTTGGCCTTGAAGCCCAACCTTTTGTTGTTTGATATATCTATTATAGCCATTACTGTCTGAAAGATCTTTTTATCTATCTGCATAACAAACCACCTGTTTATAGACACTGACGGAATAATTGTCCTGCCTCGCTGTTTTCGGGATCAATCTCCAAAATGGATTTTATAACCTGTTCAGCCTTTATAGGCTGTTTCAGGGCAAGAAAATTTTTTGCAATATGGATCATTATATCGATATTCTTCTGATCTTTATTACCTGCTTCGATCAGATATGCCAGCGCCTTCTTGCGTTCACCGAGATTTTCATAAGCCAGACCTATCTTGAGGGCTAGATCATAGCGTGTCGGCACTTGTTGAATGATAAATTTCATAAGTTTTATCGAATAAGCATACATCTCATTTTGCAGACATAACTCAACGATCTCCTCTTGCAGGGTTAAAGGATCATCTGAAAGATCGATGGCCTTATCAAATACACTTTGCGCCTTTTTTAACATACCCTTTTGCACGAGTACTTTCCCAAAATGGATGCCGCGAGATACATGTCTGGGGTTGATTTTCATGGCTTTGTCAAAATATTCTGCAGCCTTATTGATGTTATCGCGCTGGAGGTAGATGTTCCCCAGATAGTGGAAGGCAAATACGTCAAGCTTGTTCATATCTACAGCCATCAAAAACCATCTCTTTGCCTCATTAAAATGCTTTTTCTTATAACAGTAATAGCCGAGTTCATGCACCGGTCTGGACGAATTCGGATCTGCTTTCATAGCCAGTCTGGCCTCTACAACTGCCTGGTCTATATCCCCTTTTTCTTCAAACTCTCTTGCCCTTCTCAGATGATAGAACATGGGAGGAGGGTTGTTTGCCTTTTCAACAACGCTTGATATCTTACCTCCCAGAGATTTTACTGAAAGGGGCTTCAAGATATACGCATCAATATCCGATTCGGCTGCCTCGGCAACGATCTCCCTGTTGGCTTCAGCAGTAACCATTATAACCGGCATATACCTTAATGCCCTGTTCTCCCTTATACGGCTGAGAAGCTCGCTCCCGTTCATAACCGGCATGTTCCAGTCAACAATAGCAAGATCGATATCTTCCTTATTTAATATCTTCAGCGCTTCAAGACCATTTTCTGCAAAAAAGGCCTTCCCCCCATATTTCAAAACCATCAGCATGGCTCTTATGGATTTGCGTGCACCTTCCATATCATCAACAATCAACACAGTCATGTTTTCTAAGTCTATCATAAGGGAAAGCCCCTAAACTGCCTTGAGATTTATATTATAATCGGTTTTTTCATAAAAAAGTTGAAAGAGGTGTTTGGTAGCTTCCGTTGGGTGTTACAGGATGAAAACCCGACCCATAATTTACCTCACGAAGGTCACGTCAAATCGCTGTTACACCAATTGCCGTTATTGCTGTTTTTACCATCCGGTAAAGACTATCCTAAAAATCCACCTTATCAAAACCTTCCAGTCACAGGATTATTTTTGTAGTAAAGAAAGGCACAAAGCCCTCAAGATTATAAGCTGCTAAAAAAGGATATACCTTTGTGTTATTAATCTGAGCCTGGCTCTATTGCCTCTACTGGACATATATCTGCACAGGAACCACAATCTGTGCAAAGTTTAGGATCGACTATGTACTTATCATCGCCTTCACTTATTGCCTCCACAGGACATTCATCCGTGCAAGTCCCGCAGGAAACGCATTCATCCGTAATTACATATGCCATATGGTAGTCTCCTTCCTATGTGCCATGCTTGGTATAAAATTTATTGCAAAATGGCAAGTGTTTTTCTTGACTATATTTCCAGATTAAGGACATATATTCCGGCTTTTCTAAGTAATCCTTGTTGATACACGGCTCTTTTCATATTCTCTCTATGCTGATGAATTTAGACATGATGCATATATGCACAAGGAAAAATGGAAAGGAGAAAGAATAATGTACAAAAATAAAGACTCAAATCACTCCACAGATGCCATGGCCTTTCCGTCTGGCAATTAAAATGAAGTGCGTCTATTACTATAATTGATTGACATTCAACCTACTTCTGGATATCTGAAACATGCAGTGAGAAGATTCTAAAAAGGTAACGGATGGAATGCGTATTCCAAAGATAAAAGCACTACTATTTCACAAAGGAAATGACAGGGGGTAGATAAAAATGCCGGAAGAAAAATTGATCTATCGTGGAAAATCAAAAGATGTTTTTGAAATAACTCAAGGGCCATATGCTGGGAAGTACAGATTTGTCTTTACAGATAGGGCAACGGGGTATGTAGATAAGGGGAAGCCTGTTTTCGATCCAGGATACGATGTGGTTGTAGGGGAAATTTCCGGAAAAGGTGCTATAGCATGCAAATTTGCTACATACTTCTTTCAATTGCTGAAAGAAAAAAAGATTCCCTCACATTATATTGATACAATAAGTGAGAATGTAATGGTTGTTGAACCTGCAACTCCCATGAGTATGGCTGAAGAGGCGCCTGAATTTGAAGGAACTGCTCCGCTACAGAACCTAGAATTCACCTGGAGGAATAATGCAACAGGAAGTTTCTGGAGGAGATACCCCTTTATAAGGCCTGGGAAAAATCTTCATACACTTGTTGAAGCATGGACAAAAGGAGAATCAGATACGCTGATTACCTATGAAGCGTTAGAAGCGGCAGGCGTTATGACAAAAGAAGGGGTTAGTTATGTTGACAATCTTGTAAAAGATATAGCAACTGTTGTTTGTGAAGAATTTGCATCAAGAGGGTTGCATGTCATAGATGGAAAATTTGAATTAGGGAGATTGAAACAAGGAGATGGAAAGATTGTATTGATTGATGAAATATCTCCTGATGTATTAAGGGTATGCAATGGATATGATCCTGATGAGAGTGGAAATTGCAAGATTTATAAGGAATGTATAGAAACAAAGCTCTTAAGGGGTAAAAGAACGATAACAGGCAAAAGGCAGTTAGAGGCAAGTGACCTTGAAAAGATTTTCTTAGACTAAAATGAGAGAGAATCAAAAGGATGATTTAAGCATATTTGAAATATGATGTATAGCCGATGGTATAATACCTTTTTCACAAAAAAGGAAGTTTTTAAATTGAAATGGAAAGAGAAAGTCCTCTATGGGGCATAACAATCTAAAAGGCATGGTTGCTATAGTCACAGGACCAGACCTTATTTGTTGATGGTGGCTTGTTTGTATAACGTTTGAGGAGGATATGTCTGCCAAGAAAAAACAGACAGATGGGGGTATCAAACCTTGACAGACCTTTTGTCAGATGAGATTCTTTTGATTCGCCTATGAGAGTCTTGGAATCAGTATACGCAATCCTTAAATATATCAAAGGACATCTCTGGCACGCAACCTCGGGTAACAAACCCTCGGAGGTGGCCCCAAGGTTTGTTGTGAGCCAGATATGGAGGGATTTCAATAAGAATAATGGCCTATTGTGGGCCACCAGCCTCACCTACAACACATTATTTGCCCTTGTCCCCCTGCTTGCCGTAGCCCTATCCCTATTTAAGGCATTCGGTGGTTTCGAGGAGATACAAGAGGCCTTCCTCCTACCCATATTATCTGAAATACTGGACCCCACCCACAAGATAAAGGTGATAGAATACATGCAGGGCTATGTAGACAAGATAAATGCAGGGGCCTTAGGGATAATCGGTACCCTGGTATTCATCCTGACATTTATCCCGCTGTTTATAGGCATGGAAAAGGCCATAAACACCATATGGGCGAGGGTAGATGATAGACCTATATGGCTTAAATTCGTTATGTACTGGGCAATAACGACCCTGGGGCCTGTGGCTATCGTTATATCCATGACCACAGTATCTTCCTTTGCTAAGTTCGTCCCTGCACTATCACTCATACAATCCTTAAAACCCATGATAATATTGTTTATCATATTCGGGCTGTTCCTCATCTATAAGCTTGTTCCCAACACAGATGTAGGGAATAAACCCGCACTCATCGGGGCAATCACTGGTGGTATTCTCTGGATAATTGCCAATTTCATGTATCAAACCTACATGAACTATGCCACCGCATCCTTCAGCATCTACGGCTCTTTGGGTGCCATCCCCGTATTCCTGCTGTGGATATATATAAACTGGGTCATCATCCTCTTAGGTGCCCAGGTATCCAGGTTCGCACAATATCCACAGACCGGGTATCTCAATGGAGATGCCACCCCGGCAGAACTCTTCAGTGCATCTTTGGACATCCTAGGCAAGCTCTTTATAAGCGTAAATAACGGCAAGTATCCAAACGAAGCCTACCTAAACAAGCTCGTAAGCTACCCCCCGGAGATCATATCAACAATTGTCGAAAAATTGAGATCAGCTGATCTCATAACGATTAAAGGGGATTTGATACTGCCTGCTAAGCCTAAAGAAAGCATCAGGGCTTCACATCTTCTGCAAATCTTCATGGGTGATATAAAAGGAGAAGCCTTGGAAAAGATTGATATAAGCAAACTTGATGAACTCACACTCACTGACCTCACCTAGACTCTACGGGGTCAGGTCTTGACATTTGACATTTTTTTCAGTTATCTGGTTTAATTGTGTATCATGCTCTAAAATGTCAAATGTCAAGACCTCACCCCTATTTTCAGAAAACGCATTTGTGCTATTAGTCAATCTTCTCCTGTGTCGCTGGTTGGGAATCCTTAAGGACTTCTAAGATGCCTATTATCTCTTCTTTTAGTTTCTCATTCTTTGCAATACTCAGTAGCCTCTTATAGGTCTTGATGGCCATTGCCGTCTCTCCCATCTCCCTGTATGCCTGGCCAATGGCATTCAGCCCCACAGGGTTATCTGAGCAGAGGGCATATGCCTTTCCCAAATACTTAAGGGCTTCATCTTTCTTGCTCAGTTTCCAGGCCGCATATCCGCGCCTGTAGTATGTAAGTGCCCTATATGTATGGCCCGCATTGTCTGCGCTTAACATATCCGTATACATCGTATAGACATTCGCGAAATCCTTCTTTTCCCAGTAGGCATTTACCAGACCGAGCTTTGCCTTAAAGTAATCGGGCTTAAGCTTGAGCGCCAACTTGAAGTTGTGGATGGCATTGTCGTACTGGCCCATCCGCATCTGGACCAGGGCCAGGTTGTTGATCGCTACATAATCATATGGCCCCTGCTTGATTGCATTGATGCACAGCTCAGCGGCCTCCTTGTATCGTCCCTGCTTCATGTAAATCCACGAGAGGTTTGCATTGGCAGGGGTTGAGTCCGGATATCTTGCAATGGTATTCTCCCACAGGATCTGCGAATTCTGCCATATGTCATTCTGCCTTATGGTGATCGTACCATATGAGATGATGATGATTGAAAGGAAGGCAATTGCTAAAGGCCTCGACATCTTGGGAGATATCTCCGGGCGGTGCACCTTTAACTCCCAGAGCCTTGTGAATAAAAAGCCCAGCATCACACACCAGCTCAATGATGGTATGAGCGCGTATCTATCTGCCATTATCTGGCCTATGGGAATGATGTGTGATACAGGTAAGAGAAATATGTAGAACCAGGCAACAAATATGGCATAGAGGTATCCGCCTTTGAAAAATGCCAGGACAGCACTTGAGACGAGGATGATATTTGCACCCATAAATGCCCAGGCCTGCCACATGTGAGGATCTGTATAGAGATCTATGGAATAGTCTGCTACGTAGTGTATGCTAAA
>CAZVAH010000031.1:0-10266 GCA_964625035.1 uncultured Bacteriovoracaceae bacterium
GCTCAGGAGGGATCGCTTCTCCTCCAGCTTCGCTTGGATGTATTAGCAAAAAACGCTTAAAGGAATATCTCAAGAGTCCCCCATCCCTCCTTACGTGCTGAGAAAACATCCATCCCAGAAAACGGATCCCTGATCCCTATTTTCATACAAACCACCATGAGCGATCCGCGCTCACAACGAAGGATGAGAATATATTTAGCCCTGAGTGGTCTTTTAGTTCTGTACTTATACTTGTCAGTAGTTCGTTGCTTAGTTGTCCGTTGTAGAACCTCCAGATAGGATGATTACCTTCCAATATACCACAAACTACTGACAAATAAACCACGGACAACTATTTTCATTCAGCCATAATTAACCACTCCACATATCAAAAAGGCGATCTATAACCTTCATATCTACACCAACATCCCCAATGGAGGTATGATCTCTACTTGATCCATGAAAATCTGTACCACCAGTGATAATAAGCCCGAGGTCTCTTCCCAGCTTAGAGTAAAGACTTGTCTGGTCTTTACTGTGTTCAGGATAAAAGGCCTCTATTCCGGCAAGCCCATGGTCTTTTAAGGATTTTACAAATAACGTCAGTTCTGAGTTGTCTAGATTTAGTGTAAATGGATGGGCTAAAACAGGGATACCCCTGTATCTCTTTATAAGGGAGATAGTATCCTTAAAAGACAATCTTTTCTTCTCCACATATGCAAGAGCCCCTTTAGCAAGTAATTTGTCAAAGGCTTCATCCAAATTAACTACATACCCTTTTTGGATAAGCACCTTACCAATATGAGGCCTGCCTGTTTGTCCTTGGCCTGCTACTCGTTTGACATCTTCCATAGTGATATCAAAACCCAGTTCATTCAAGTTCTTTATTATCTGTGGATTCCTATCTTTTCTTGCCTTTTGTACCTTTTCAAGCTCTTGTTCCAACCCGTGAGGCAATTCTGGGAAGTAACCCAGTATATGGAGGGTTCCTAATGCGAACATAGCACTTATCTCTACCCCGGGGATGACTAACACTCCTGTTTGCTTACCAGCCCTTAATGCCAGATCTGTCCCTGCTATAGTATCATGATCTGTTATGGCAATGGCTTCTAAGTTGGCAGCCTTTGCCATAGAGACTACATCATAGGAGTTATATTCTCCGTCTGACGCAGTTGTATGTATATGGAGATCTGCTTTTATCACCAATTTCTATATATTATTATTCCTTTACTGGCACACTTGCCTCCAGGACCTGGGCTATCTTGTTTTTCAATTCTGTAAGGTCAGATGATTTCACCACATATGCGTCAGCTGCAATACTCTTGATATTCACCTTATAACTTCCATATGCGCTGCAGAGTATTACTGGCAGGTTATAATATGTATTTCTGATCTCCTGAAGCACATCCAGGCCATTGGTTGCTGCCATCTTTATGTCTAAAATCACTACATCTGGTTTTTCTTTTCCTATGCGGTCTATAATATCCTTTCCATCATCTGCCAGAGTTACCTCATAGCCCTCATCTTCTAGCTCCTGGCAAAAAAGCATTCGAATATGCTCTTCGTCATCCACTATAAGGACTTTCGCCATAGGCTTCTCCTTTCTTCAAGTCTTCCATCTATCAACAAGATAGGGTTTTGTTTGCTCGAATACAGAGCACAGATCCTCTATAAATCCCTCTGCCTGCTGTATGGACATCCCCTCGGTCTTGTTTACAAAGGAAAGTGTCATGCCATAATACAAGGGAATCAGCACTTCTATTATTTTATGTATATCCACTTCTTTTCGATGGTAGCTAATAGCAAAGTCAAACAGTACCTTAGCCCATAAGGGAGATGGTATCTCAAGGTGTTCCATGTCAAGGGTAGCTATTTCGCCGAGTTTCTGAGAGTTTTCCATTGAGAATATTGCACTGTAGATCTCGGAATTGCTTTTGAACCCGTCTTGGAATCTCTTATAGAGCCTTTCTTTATTAACCTCCACAGGAGGAGGCATTTCTACTTCTCCCAGACCAAAACCGAATATGGCAGTAGGCTTACTCCATTTAATAGACATCCAGTTATCACTATATGCTATCATCAGATCGAATATGGTATTCACCACTTCCTTAAACATAGGGCCTAAGTCTGCACCAGGATCCTTTGGTTTATGTATCTTTGGCCTCTCCATAAAGGCCTGACACATAGGGATACCTTCATTCATGGCCAAAGTAGTCATCCATATATCAATACCGAACTCTGATACGTTTTCATTCCACAGATGGTTTTTCATGTATACCTCTGCCATGGTAGCAGAGAAGCCAAAATCTCCCCCTATTGGCTGTCTTACACGCCTCCCATATAAACAGCGGGCCAGTGGATAGGCGATATTATTGGTGATAGTCCCATCATAGTTATGCCTTACATACAGTGGCGCTACATAGTGAAAGTCTCTAAATAAAGGTTCCCCCAGGTTTTTTATCCACCTTGGTGTGATACTTTTTATATCTGCATCTACTACTACTATGGCCTTTGCTTGCAGATCCAAGACCTTTTTAAAGAGGTTTCTAAGATTGTTACCTTTGCCTCTTACGCCTTTAGGGGTGGATATATACATCTTTGGGATCCCATGGGTTTCGGTATTCATAAATGCATCTTGCGTCCCATCAGGGCTATTGTTATCGCAGTTTATAATGACCGAGGTCATATTTGAAAAATATTGTCTTAGCCCAAGGGCTGCCTGCTGGGCAGGGTAGGCGATGGTGGATGCCTCATTGTATGATGGTATGCCAACAACAATATCGGCCTTAGCTACACCCTTGGGATTTTCTTCATACCATTCCATTTTGTTCCCTTTGGTGAGATCATGCTATAGTATTTTGTTTTACTTGACAACAAATAGCAATAAAAATCTTTTTCAGGGTAGATAGAACCTAGAGCTTAGGTGATATTTACGTAGTGTCCGTTGATGTTTGTTTCGTTTAGATAAAGCCCATTTAGTGTCAAGATTTTTAGGGATGGTATCCTGGCCCCTGTAAAATGATACATAGGCATCTAGGAATAAGGTTACAATTGATTGTCGAAAGTAGACCACTGATGTACTGACACTACCAAATTATAGGTACAAAAAGCTTATTTTCATATATCTATAAGGGGTTGATTTCTTTAGCTTGACACGCAACGATTGCTTTTTTATAGTCTCAATATTTTAGCAGCGGGTTTATTTTAAATTTTTGGACTGCACTGATAAATATTAATGAATGGAAAGAGGGAAGGAATAGATTTGTATGCCAAGACGTGATGATATAAAAAGAGTGATGATTATTGGCTCAGGGCCTATTGTCATAGGACAGGCCTGTGAGTTTGATTATTCCGGAACACAGGCCTGTAAGGCCCTTAGGGAATTGGGTTATGAGATCATGCTGGTAAATTCTAATCCTGCAACCATTATGACTGATCCTAGTATGGCAGATATTACCTATATTGAGCCGCTTGATCTTAAGACTGTGACGGAGATAATCAAAAAAGAGAGGCCAGACGCAATACTTCCCAATCTTGGCGGACAGTCAGGGCTTAACCTTACCTCAGAGCTGGCCAGAAGCGGTGTGTTAGACAAATACGGTGTAAAGGTGATCGGTGTTAATGTAGATGCTATCGAGCGTGGGGAGGACCGGATTGCGTTTAAGGAAACCATGAATCGGCTCGGGATTGAGATGCCTAAGAGTAAACCTGCCTACAGCGTGGAGCAGGCTGAAGATATCGCTGCTGAGCTTGGCTACCCGGTGGTTATTCGCCCTGCATATACCTTGGGTGGAACAGGAGGGGGCCTGGTTTACAATGTGGAGGAGCTGCGGATTGTTGCAAGCCGTGGTCTTTCAGCAAGCCTTATCGGCCAGATACTGGTAGAAGAGTCGGTCCTTGGATGGGAGGAATTAGAACTTGAGGTAGTGCGGGATGCAAAAAATAATATGATAACGGTCTGTTTCATAGAGAACGTAGACCCCATGGGAGTACATACTGGTGACTCTTTTTGCACTGCCCCCATGCTTACAATCTCCTCTGAGCTTCAGGATCGTCTTCAAATATATTCCTATGACATTGTTGAGGCTATCCAGGTGATTGGTGGCACTAACATTCAGTTTGCCCATGATCCCAAGACAGGTAGGGTGGTAGTAATCGAAATCAACCCAAGGACCTCACGATCTTCTGCACTGGCTTCTAAGGCTACTGGCTTCCCGATTGCCCTTGTATCATCAAAGTTGGCAGCAGGCATAACCTTAGATGATCTCCCGTACTGGAGGGAAGGGACCTTAGATAGGTATACACCGTCAGGTGACTATGTGGTAGTAAAGTTCGCCCGTTGGGCCTTTGAAAAGTTTAGAGACGCTAAGGATGTACTCGGCACCCAGATGCGAGCTGTTGGCGAGGTCATGAGCATAGGGAAGACTTATAAAGAGGCACTGCAGAAGTCCATCCGATCATTGGAGATAGGTCTATATGGGCTTGGCTTTGCCAAGGACCTTCATGACAAGACCCTTGATGATCTTCTTGACCTTTTGGGTGAACCATCTTCTAAGCGACAGTTTATTATGTATGAGGCGCTGCGCAAGGGTGCGAGTATAGATGCACTTTATAAGAAGACTTATATCAAACCCTGGTTTATTGAACAGATGAAGGAATTGGTGGACATAGAGGAAGAGATCCTCAAATATAAGGGGGAGATGTTACCTGATGAACTGTTAGAACAAGCAAAAAAAGATGGATTTTCAGACCGTTATCTATCTAAGCTCCTTGGAATCCCTGAAAAGGATATCAGGCAACGACGTATCTCATTAGGCGTAGTTCAAGGATGGGACGCAGTGCCTGTAAGTGGTGTAGAAGATGCTGCATATTATTTCTCCACATATAATGCCCCTGACAGGGTTGAAGTCAGCACAAGGCGCAAGATAATGGTCTTGGGTGGAGGCCCCAACCGGATAGGACAGGGTATTGAGTTTGATTATTGTTGCGTTCATGCAGCGTTTGCACTTCGAGATGAGGGGTTTGAGTCGATTATGGTCAATTGTAATCCTGAGACAGTCTCAACCGACTATGACACATCAGACAAACTTTATTTTGAGCCGCTTACTGTCGAGGATGTATTGAGCATTTATGAAAAGGAAAGGCCCGAAGGTATAATAGTACAGTTTGGCGGGCAGACCCCTCTCAATATTGCCAATGAACTCGCCCAGATAGGGGTAAGGATCCTCGGGACATCGCCGGAGACCATAGATTTGGCTGAAGATCGTGATCGTTTCCGCCAGATGATGGATAAGTTAGGCATCCCCATGCCTGAATCAGGTATGGCTTCTACCTTAGAAGAGGCCCTTGAGATTGCCAAGGGTATTGGCTATCCCCTGATGGTAAGGCCGTCCTATGTCCTTGGCGGGCGCGGTATGGAGGTAGTCCACGATGAGGAGATGCTCAAAGAATATGTTGCTGCAGCTGTGGATGTAACCCCGGATAGGCCTATCCTGATTGACAAGTTTTTAGAAAATGCCATTGAGGTGGAAGCTGATGCCATTGCTGATGGTAGTGATGCATTTGTCCCTGCGGTTATGGAACATATTGAGTTAGCTGGGGTTCATTCTGGTGACTCTGCATGTGTAATCCCGCCTATCAGTATCCCTTTAAAGCACATTGAAACCATCTATAAGTATACCAAAAAGATAGCAGTAGAACTTGGCGTGGTTGGTTTGATGAATATTCAGTATGCCATAGCAGGCGATATTGTCTATATCCTTGAGGCTAACCCCCGTGCTTCTCGGACCGTGCCATTGGTTTCAAAGGTCTGTAATATCTCCATGGTACGTATTGCCACACAGATTATGCTCGGTAAAAAGATTGCTGACTTTGACCTCAAGCCCAAATCAATACCGCACTTTGGCGTAAAGGAAGCCGTATTTCCATTCAAGATGTTTCCAGAGGTTGACCCTCTCTTGGGACCTGAAATGCGATCTACAGGGGAGGTTTTAGGTATGGCAAACTCTTTTGGCATGGCCTATTTCAAGGCTCAGGAGGCTGCCAATCAACAACTTCCTTCTGAGGGGACTGTCCTTATTACTGTGTCTGAGAAAGACAGGCCCGCGGTACTCGAAACTGCCAGATTGTTTTACAACCTTGGATTTAAGATTAAGTCAACAAAGGGAACCCGCAGGTTTCTGGCTGAGCACGGTATTGAAACCGAGTCCATCTTAAAGATGTATGAAGGACGGCCCAATATTGTCGATGGGATTAAAAATAAAGAGATTCAATTGGTTATCAATACCCCTAGCGGCAAGCTGAGCAAGTATGACGATTCCTATATTCGCAAGGCTGCTATTAGATACAGGGTGCCTTACATCACCACATTGGCAGCGGCTATTGCTGCGGCTAAGGGGATTGCAGCTAGGAGGCAAGAAGATGGTAGCGTCAGGTCATTACAAAACTACCATGCAGGTATTAAGTAGATAAGAGCTTTTACACAAATATTTTACCTGTCCCGCCAAAGACGGAGCAGAGAGACTTGCAATGACATGATTACAGCTTGGGGCTGCAGCGAGTGCTTATCAATCAGAAAAGAGATCCGCGCCCATTCCCACAGTTAGCCCATCGCTATTTTGCAATCGCTTGGCCAACCCCTCTATCTTGGGAAGTTCATAGCCAAAGAAATATTTGAAGGCATACATCTTTCCCTGATAGAACGTGGAATCTGTTGTCTTTGGATTATCTTTCAAGGCCTTCTGGATTGATATGGCCTGAAGCAACCATTGCCATGCAATAGCGATGATCCCAAAAAATTCCAGATAAATGGTTGCATCAGCAAGGAAAAACTCCGGACCATCTTTTGTTGCCACACCTATTAGGTGCGAGGTAACCTCTTGAAGCCTTTCTACTGCATCTTTGAGTTCTATGGCGTAGGTCTTGAGTTCCGGGGCCTCCTGGGCTTTCCTTATGACATCTTGAACCTCTTTCAGGTATAATTGAAAGGCCTTGCCATCTTTTTTAATGACCCCCCTCCCGAGAAGGGTGATCCCCTGGATGCCCGTAGTACCCTCATGAATGGGATGGATCCTGGCGTCTCTGTAATATTGCTCCAAAGGAAATTCATCGCAGTAACCATATCCCCCCAGGCATTGGAGGGCCTGAGATACGGATAGTATACCCATCTCCGAGGGGTAGCTCTTTGCCACTGGTGTCAGGAGATCCAGTAAAAGGGTATATTTCTCCTTTTCCTCTCCTTCTAAGACAATCTCCAAATCAGTATAAATGCTGCACTGTAAGAGAAGAGAAAGAGAGCCCTCTATGACAGAACGTTGGAAAAGCAGCATCCGTTTCACATCAGCATGCTCAATAATGGGTATCTGAGGCAAGGTAGGATCCTTGGATGTCAATCTTCTCCCCTGAGGCCGCTCTTTAGAATATTCTAAGGCGGCATAATATGCAGCCGAGGCAATGGCTGCTGCGCCAAGGCCTACATCAATCCGGGCTTCATTCATCATCTGAAACATATAGGCCAGGCCCTTATTGGGTTCTCCTACCAAGTAACCGCGGCAATCATCGTTTTCTCCCAGGCTCAGCTGATTAATGGGGGCCCCCTTGTAGCCGAGCTTATGATAAATCCCTGCCACATTGACATCATTAGGAACCAGCTCGCCATCTTCATTGATTCGCTTGTTCGGGACTACAAACAGGGATATGCCCTTTACACCTGCTGGAGCCCCTTTAATCTTGGCGAGCAACAGCTGGATCACATTTTCCACGCCATCATGCTCTGATGCGGAGATGAAGATCTTTTGCCCTTTAATCTTATAATAGCCTTGATCGGTGGGTTCAGCAGAGGTAGTGATATCTGCGAGGGAGCTTCCTGCCTGTGGCTCGGTCAAGGCCATGGTCCCTTGCCACTCGCCAGCAAACATCTTGGGGACATATGTTTCTATCAACTCCTTTGTCCCAAAGGATGTGATGAGATGGGCCGCTCCAGTGGTGAGACCAGGGTAGACACTTGCAGAATAATTGGCTGCACCAAAGATAAAATTGGAAGTAAGCCCGATTATACCAGGGAGTTGCTGTCCTCCAACTTCCATGGGTGCATTTGCAGCAATCCATCCTCCCTCGCCACATTCCTTCATAAAGGTCTTTACCACCGGGTGGACCTTTACCTTGCCATCAACAAATTCCGGGGGTTTTTTATCCATTTCCTCAAGGTAGGGATAAAGCATATCTTTTCCTATCTTTGCAGCCGTTTCTAAGACCATGTCAAAGATCTCTTTAGAGTGTTCTTCATAATAAGGATATTTAAGAAGTGATGCTGTATCAAAGACTTCATAAAGCAAAAATTTCAGATTCCTCTCGCTAAAAAATTTTTCTGCCATGATCTTTCTCCTGGTTTATTTTGAAATATTTTGCCTGGTTATGTAACGATTTCCTATTCCAATGTCAATTTGTATTTCGAAGCAGAAAGATACCCACCCACGTTTTCTTTTGTAGTAACGTTTGTAGGCCCATCAAATAAGAGGCGACCCTACAAGGAGAGTCGCCTCGAACTTCCAAATGTGATGTTTTGTGCTTATTCCTTCCTCAACTTGGCAGGCGGCATATAATTTTTCGGGTTAACATACTTTTTGAGAGCCTTTTCATTCTCCTTACAAGAGCCCCACAGATACACTATTTTCCCGTCCTTCTGGAATTGAACTATAGGCTGATAATAGTATCCGGCATAGGTCGTATTCAGGGGGTCATTTGGATCAACCCGAACCCTGGAGTGGTAAAATGGTTTTACCTTCTTGGTCTCGTACTTCATCTTTCCAAGGGAATAGGTTGTCTCCACCTCTTCCATGGCTTTGATCAACTTATTGATATCATCTGTTCCCCCGGCCTTTTCAATAGCTGCCTTGAAATGGTAGATATCGGCATAGGCAATATGGACATGAATCTGCATTGGGATACCCAGCTTCTTCGTCTTAGTGATAAGCGGGACGGTTTTCTCTGTTAAAGGGATGTCTCCCTCGGTGAACGAGCTTACAACCCCCAGGGCCTTGCCCCCTGTCATCTGCCAGAAAGCATGCGTCTGTGCAACACCACCGTATAGACAAACAGGGATATCCTTGGCCGCGGAATCAGCCCACTGCTTGGTAAAGGATTCTGTGTCAGTGAACCAGGAGCTTATAAAGAAGATAATATCGGCCTTTTTCAGTGCGATCTGCTGAAGGATGGGGAGATACATGGTTCCACGTGGTTTGACCGCCTTGCTGTAGACGACCTTTATGCCATTTTCCTCAGCCAACTTCTCCCAGGTTGGAAGGTTCATGTAGTCAATCCCTTTCCGCCACTGGGTTGTCCATGCCAAGTCTTCCCAGAGAAATGCGATCCTTTTCGCCTTCATGTATTTCTTGAAGGTCTTCTCGAAGAAGTATTTGGTCTGGGCATAGTGAGCTGGCTCGGGGTCCCAGTCCCTGAAGCAGAAATCATATTTAGGGGCCTCGTCCAGAATACGTGCCGTCAATTCAGAGCCCATTGGTCCATTGAAGACCAGGATGTGAGGATATTCCTTGAAAAGGGTACCTGAGTTCTCCTGCGCAGCCAGGCATATCTCGGTCCGGCCTTCGACTGAAACAAATGTTGCCTTGTCCTCTATGATCAGTTTTCTTGCTGCCTCGACAGACAGGGAAGTGTCTCCCTTCCCATCCATCACAATGTACTTTACCGGACGCCCCAGGATTCCGCCGGCCGCGTTAATCTCATCAACGGCCATTTTCTGGATGTCCATGCATGGCTTGGTTCCCGGAGAGAGCACATACCCAACGTACCCAATAACGATGGGCTCCCCCTTTGGGGCTGCGAATGTCATTGGTGAAAAAGCCAGCAGCACCAAAGATACCGCTGCGAGAATAATAGTGAATCTTAAACCTCTTTCCATAACTACACCTCCCTTTAAAAATTATTTTATTGAAATCCCTTTTATAAGGACCTCAACCTACATACTTTGGACAATCTTAGTCCCCTTGAAGATACTTCTCCCTGATGTAGCGATTGTCCTTCCCGATATCGCAAGAGACCCACTTGACTCTTGGGGGTGACTCAGACATCTTTACAAAGCCTGAGCTGATTACGTACTTTCCAAGGGTCTCATCCTCAACCTCCTGAAAGGCCTTGCGCACGCTCCACTGTTTGTTTCCCATGATTTTATCCGGTGTCATGACCTTCATGATGATAGGGACCCCGCCACCCCGCCATTTGGACCGTGCTGATTTCTTGCTGTAAGTCAATGCCTTTTTTACCAGCTCATCG
>CAZVAH010000031.1:10276-10832 GCA_964625035.1 uncultured Bacteriovoracaceae bacterium
CTGGTGTACTGCATGGTCTTCTCCTCTATTAACTTATGCAAGGTCATTGCCTGGTCCAGGACATCAGGGATCCTATCCGATGTATATCTCCAGTCATCCTCTATCTTCCACATCCCCAGGATCTTAAGCAGGGCCCGAAAATCATGATCCCTGGGTGCCGCGATCACTACATAGCCGTCCTTGCACTTCCAGTGCCCGTATGGGTAGAGTATAAAGTCCAGAACCCCGATTCTTGGCCGTGCCTTCTCCCATGTATAGCCGATGGACGCAGGAAACCCGACCATCGAAGAGTATGCGTCCATACCTGCAACGTCTATCATCTGGCCTTTGCCTGTATTTTGACGATAAACAAGGGCTATGCTCCCTCCCAGGGCCGCACTTAACCCGGATATGTGCCATCCCATCCACATCCCGGCCCTAAGTGGCCAGTTGTAAGGCTCCGGACTCTCCGCCGGGGCGCCTATCTGGGCTGGAAGGCCGGATCCAGCCTGGGTAGTGATGTCAGAATCCGGAAGATTGGCAAATTCTCTGGCTTTGTCTGTATACTGCCCATAGG
>CAZVAH010000032.1:0-10710 GCA_964625035.1 uncultured Bacteriovoracaceae bacterium
TTCACTAGTTTTTTTGTTATTATAGGTCGCTAGTGCAAAAAGTCAAATCGGCTAAACCCATATATAGTATGTCTGTCATTCAGCCCAGAATTGTATATAACTTGCCAAAATCAGCATCTGGTAAATCAATGGGCCTGTTGCATATGATTTGGATATCTCAATATTTCTGGCTTTGATTTCTTCAAGCAAGATAGCAGATATGCACCTTTCGGTCAAACGGATTACGGGAAAAATGAAGACAGGTCTTTAAACTTGGCATAAGCGATGAAGGAGAATAGCAGTTTAAATAAGACTATGCAGGATATTGAGAAGGAGTTGTCAAGTGAAGAATGAAGAGTTGAGCCCATTCATGCATGATTATTATTTATCTGCCCAAAGGAGATTTCTGTGATATAGGTTTTCAGGTGCTTCTTCGGAGCCCTTGCTTCTTTTTGGTGTGTTTAACAACGATGACCCCTAAAAAGGAATGGATGGAAATATGTATATTTTCCCACGTGCAAATGTAATAACTTTGATACTTATTGCGTCATTTTTGCTTCTACTTAATTCTCCAGGTTGCATTGGCAAGGTTATACGTGTACCTAAGGATGAAGGCACGATTCAGGCTGGAATAAATGCAGCCGCAAACGGGGATATTGTGCTGGTGGCTCCAGGTGCATACTTTGAGACCATCGATTTCTTGGGAAAAGCGATCACTGTGCAGGGCGAAAATGGTGCCGAGGAGGTGATTATAGACGCTGGGGGGATGGGACCTGTGGTCACCTTTGCCAGTGGTGAGGGTCGCAAATCGATATTCAAAGGATTCACGATCCGCAATGGCGTAGCGGGTGTGGGCGGTGGTATCCTGTGCGATAACGCATCTCCAACCATCAAGTATAATAAGATTACTGGCAATCAGGCATTTGATAGTGGTGGGGGCATAGGTTGCATTGGCAAGGCATCCCCCATCATTTTATCCAACTCGATCACCTATAATACTGCGGCCCATGGCGGAGGTGTGAGTGGAGGGTGGGACTCCAGACTCTTATTCGTACTCAAAGACAATGCTATTACAGAAAACATTGCCACTTACGGTGGGGGTATATATTATCAACCCTTGAACGAGATTGCCTACGTCAAGGTCGTGAACAACACTATCTCCCGAAATACTTCTACAGATCGGGGTGGCGGGCTCTGGTTTTGTGGAGGTGGATTAATATGCGGTAACAAAATTGAGGAAAACAATGCGGCTGGAGACGGAGGCGGCATGTATGGATCAGGGGCATTAGTAAAGGAGAACCTCTTCAGGGGTAATTCAGCCTCAGACGGTGGGGCAATTCAGGTCTGGGATCTTATTCTTTCTGGAAACCATATCGTAGATAATACCGCAGTCTACACTGGAGGAGGAGTAAGAAGCGATGGTGGCGTGACCATGGTTAACAATCGCATTCATGGCAACCATGCCGGCTCGATTGCCGGGGGTGTCTTTGTGTTTGAGTGGGTATGGCCTTTTCCTCCCGAACCAGAACCCTGTCCCTACGGTATCACCAACAACACCATTTATAGTAACAGCGATGGGCAAGGGTGTGCGGGCGTGCTTTTTGATACGGCGAGCTGCATTCCTCAGTTCGCCAACAACATTGTCGCATCCAATGAAGGTGGCGGTGTATGTGCCTCTCTCTCGGGGACTCCTGAATGCTGGCACAACAATGTCTGGGATAATCTGGGTGGGAACTACCTGGGATTTCCCGATCCGACTGGTATAGATGGGAACATCTCGGCCGATCCGCTCTTCTCTGATGCACACCTACATATCGCTGATGGATCTCCCTGCATTGATGCTGGAACCAACAACGCCAAAACCCTCCCTTACACTGACTTTGAGGGAGACTCACGGGTAATCGATGGAAACGATGATGGTATGGCTCTTGTGGATATTGGGGCCGACGAGTACACCCCTTACGACAGGGCGGGGTCAGGTCTTGAATCGTGAATTTATCTCACCCTCTGCTTCATAAAACATCTTTTTCAGGACCTTGCTAGCTGTTGAATAACGTATCCCTATGCTCTCCCCTACTTCTTTAAGACTATACCCATACCGCATATGCGCTGTGTATATTCCCCTATTTAGTTTATCCTTGTCCTGGATCCTTTGAAATATATCTCTGAGTTCAGGCCTAGAGGCAAACCTTTCAACCTTGGTATCTCTCCTACCTCATCTTTTGTCTCTAATATCCTCTTTATCTTCTCAATAAATTCCTCTCTTGCGAGAATCATTCCTCTTTCTTGATGTTATTATGGAAGCCTGAGAAGCTCTAAAATCGCTAATGGCAAAGAATCACATTGCAGGCTATAAAAATATAAAGAGTAACTACAGTTTTAATAATAGCTTTTGTTTAGAGAAAGTCAAGTGGGCCAAGTCTATATGTAGTATCTCTGCCATTCAGCCAAACCAACATATATCTTGCCAAAACGCCTATCAGTATAGTGACTCTCGTTATTAAAGATTTCTACTCCATATCCCAACATTCTAGAGTTTAAGTTTTTCAGCCAACATAGCAGCTGTACACACCTTTCGGTCAAACAGGTTACATATTATGGACATAAAAAGGCAGGATGTCATTGCTGACACCCTGCCTTTGAAATATGATGATTCACCCTCGTTTATTTCGTAGATTTCCTTCTGAATCCAGCAAGACCTATTAGACCGGGGCCTACAAGAAGTATGAGCATATTTATGTGTGGAAGTGAGTCATAAGTTGCCGTAGAGATAAAGCAGGCATTAACAACTCTTCTATCAATAAATTTATTTGAGGATGAATCGACTACAACCAGCTTTATTGTGTATTGTCCATCAGGAACAGCTGTAGTGTCCCAACTCTCCAACACATCATTGGTTACCTCACTATATGAAGTGCTCCCAATTTGAGTCCAGCTTGCGGGAGTAATTTCTTGTCCATAATATACTTCATAGTATTGGAAGTTTGTACCTGATGCTGTACCTATTATATCTGCAGTTCCTTTAATCCTTTCATTTAATGAAGGTGTATTAATTTTTGCAACACAGGCTGAGCTTATCTGTAAGGTATTGTATGCATTAATTCTGCCGTACCCGGATTCTTCATCCCATCCGAGAGTTGATACATCATCGGCAGAGACTCTCAACACCTGTCTCACCTCTTCATTAGAAAAGGCAGGATTATTTGAAAGAATTAATCCTGCAACCCCACACACATGAGGAGCTGCCATAGAGGTTCCACTGAAAGTGGCGTAAGTATCGTCAAAATAAGTACTATAAATACTTACTCCAGGGGCAGCCACATCAATCCAATGTCCATAAGTAGTGAAATAAGCTTTATTATCATTGTGGTCAAAAGCACTAATAGCTAACACAGTATTATAACCAGAAGGATAGTTTAAGTATTTACCATAATCATTTCCAGCTGAAGCAATTAAGGTAACACCTGCAGAATAGGCGTAATCTATTGCATCTTTTAAAGTTCTTGAGCCAGGACCGCTAAAACTCATATTTATAATGTTTGCTCCATTATCTGAAGCATATGTGATTGCTGCAGCAATGTCTGAATGGATTAATGAGCCTTTCCCTGACGTAGATTTGTAACCACCCCTCACAGCCATTACCTGACAATCCCAACATACACCGGCAATGCCCTCTGAATTATTGGTTACTGCCCCAATAATCCCTGAACAATGGGTGCCGTGTCCATAAAAATCCATGGGGTCATTGTCTCGTGGCCCAGGATCCTCTCCAGGGTAAACAGACCCAGATGAAACCGAGACAAAATCCCAACCCCTCACGTCGTCGACATACCCGTTGCCATCATCATCAACTTCGTTACCATCAATTTCACCTGTATTTATCCAAATATTGTCGGCTAAGTCAGGATGGTCCCAGTCCACACCTGTGTCAACTACGGCAATAATAATGTTGGGGTCGCCTGTTTCTATATCCCATGCCTCCGGTGCATCTATGTCCGCATCTACCGTTCCACCAAGTTGCCCGGTGTTATTGAGAGCCCACTGCTGTATAAAATAAAAATCATCTGGAATTGTCTCGGTAGTATGCGCAATATAATTGGGTTCTGCATATTCCACGTTGGGATCTTGTTGGTATTCCTTGCAGACAGATTCTATATCTAAACCCGAATCAACCTTGATTAGATAGATATTATACAGGCTTGGGATTTTATCTTCCCTGAAGTCTTTAATCTTTCTTCCAGTATGTTTTTTCCTTATACTCTTCATGTGTTCCAAAAACTGCCTTCGGTTTTTAATATCTCTTAGCCCTGGGATGACCCTCTCCATCTTTTTGACTTTGTATTTGGTTCTTAATTGATCCAGGTTGGCTGTCTTGGATAAAGCACTGAAACTCCTTCTACCCTCTGTCACATCAAGGGCTAGTTCTGAGATATCCTCTTTAAATTTGACAATTATCTCACCAGGGACATATTGGAGTCTATTATTGTCTTTAACAGTGATATAGGGAGTGTAATCCCCGTTGGGGGCAAAACCAGGGAGATGAGAATGCATATCATTCGTATGGAGAATTGTGACACGCTGGTTTGCTTCTTCTGCCAAGGAATCTCCAGGACTGCCCATGAGCAAAAGCCCTGTTCCAATAATCAATAAACCCCCAAAGAATAGACTTGCTTTCTTCATTCAACAACCTCCTTTTTCTTATAGAATACACAACAATGCATGAGCTTATGAAAGCAAAAATTATGCTAGAGGGGGTTTCTTTAAATTTCAAGTAGTTATCTCAAATATTACGGAGAACTCATTCAAAATATTGAAAAAATTTACAGTTTATGTGAAATAATGTTCCACTTTAAACGTATCTGGAACAGAATTGCATAAGGACATTATTCACTGAACCCACTATATATAGTAGTTGATTGCCTGAGATATAGTAGTTGATTGCCTGAGTTCAAGCCTCCATATATCTTCTAAGTAACTTCAGGTGTAAGTTCTTGTTTTAACACGAGGTCATATCCGAGTTCCCTTGCTTTTCTTTTGAGGTTTTTGAGGATTCGGTTTTGATACCTTTGTTCATAATAGTTCGTTCCTGGGTCCACGTATTCATTGCCGTATTTGAGCATTCTATAGAAGATAAGGGCAAGTTTGTGTGCAGATCTTTATAAAGTTGATGGGGGGAATCCCCCCCATCAACGATTCCTTCATTGTCCCAGCATATTAGTCGTCGTGGTACATGCTATCGATCACACTGGCGTATTTTTGATTGATCACGCGTCTTTTTATCTTGAGTGTGGGGGTAAGCTCGTCTGTCTCCTGGGACCATTCCTTGTCCATAAGCGTGAACTTTCTTATCTGCTCTACACGTGCAAAATTTTTGGTATTATCCTCGATCTCCTTTTCGAAGAGCTTGATCACTGTATCATTTGAGATGAGATCCTTGTGGTCTTTGAAGGATATATTCTGCTGTCTTGCCCAGTTTTCCAGGGACTCGAATGTAGGCACTATCAATGCAGAGAGATACTTTTTGTTGTCCCCTGTCACAGCTGCCTGCCCGATAAAACCAGATGCCAGGAGGCTGATCTCTATGTTCTGAGGCGAGATGTTCTTGCCGCCTGAGGTCACAAGGATGTCCTTGATCCTGCCTGTGATCTTCAGGTACCCGTCTTCATCTATCTCGCCGATATCCCCTGTCTTGAAGAAACCATCTTCTGTGAATGCCTCCTTGGTGGCTGCATCATTCTTGTAGTATCCCTTCATTACCTGTGGGCCCTTGATGAGGACTTCACCATCCTCTCCTATCTTCACCTCTGTATCCTTCACTGGAGGCCCAGTAGTGCCGGCCTTGATGAGGGAGGGTTTATTGGCGTTTGTCACAGGGGTTGTCTCGGTAAGACCGAAGCCTTCAAAGACCCTGATGCCCATGCCCAGGAAAAATTCGGCATCTGATACAGAAAGCGGGCCGCCGCCTGAGATGGCACAATTCATCCTGTCCATACCCAGGGCCACTTTCAGCTTAGAGAATATGATCTTATCTGCCAGATTGTATTTGAGCGCAAAGAAGCCCTTGCGGGGTTTTTCTTCGCATGCGTATGGGAGGTTCTGCTTGGCAATGCCCATTGCCCAGTTGAAGATGGCCTTCTTGACTCCTGACTCCCCGCTGATCTTGGCAAGGATACCGGCATGCGCCTTTTCGTAAATCCTCGGCACGCTTACAAGAAATGTGGGTCTTATCTCCTTGAGATTGTCAACTAATTTGGAGACATCTTCTGCAAAGGCCACCTTTTTACCAAGGTAGATAGGCGCATAGTAACCCACCGTCCTCTCAAGAGAGTGTGATAGTGGGAGGAAGGACAGGAATATTTGTTCCCCAGGAAAGAAAGATGGATCCACAGCATAGAGCTGGTTGACGTTTGAGACAAAATTCTTATGGGTGAGCATCACTCCCTTAGGGGGGCCTGTGGTGCCTGAGGTGTATATGATGGTGGCAACATCCTCAATGTTGATCTGTTTAAGCCTCTTGTCAAACTCATCCTTGTCCTTATAGGCGCTGCCTTCTTTCATAGCAGCTTTCAGATCGATTACCCCGCCGGGAGCCTTGTCGAGATCATCGAATATGATGATATCTCCAAGATTCGGCAATTTGTCCTTAACCTCGAGGATCGTATCCATATGATCTTTGGTGCCTACAAAGCACATCTTAGAGTCAGAGTTTTCGATGATATACCTGGACTCTTCTGCAGAATTGGTTGCATAGATGGGCACATTCACAGCGCCGATGGACAGTATGGCCATGTCCGCGACCCACCACTCATACCTGTTTGGAGAGAACAGGGCAACCTTATCGTCAGGTTGTATCCCCTTTGAGATAAGAAACAGGCCCACATTATGCACCATCTCTTTCATCTTATTCCATGAGATGTCCTCATAGACGCCATCTTTGTTCTTGTAGGCCACCAATGCATTGTCCCCATGCTCCTCTACACGGTTTTGGAAGATTGCCCCCATGGACGTTTCTTCAAACTTTGCCATTTGTCTAACCTCCTTATATAATTTGTTTTACCTTACTATAAATAAATATATAATAATATATCAAAACCTTTGCATAATCCCCAGAGCCAATTGCAAAATTCCCAGTCAGTTGAGTGTAAGGATACATCATATGGATAAAAGAGGCAATAGGGAGGTTATTTAATTCATTAAGTTACTGTTTAAATGCCTTGTCTGCTCTCAAGACCGTACTTGAGAAATTCGTTATTCCCTGGCAATCAATCCCTTCTTTATTGCACAATTCAAGACAAACTCCTTACTCGGCCGTACCGGCCTCAGCAGGGTGCTGGTCTCTTCGAGGCGGGTGAGGCCTTTCGTTCCTGAGGGCAGCCACCCCGGTGAAGTCACCCGTGCGCTCGGTCTGTATGCGGTCTGGTTCATGTGGTAGCAGTCCTCCACTGCCTCAGGTCCCTTCTGTACAGCGATCATAAGCCTGTTGGCATCGGCCCATGCCTTGAATTTCTCTGCGAGCTTTAGCGAAGCAATATAAAGGTTGCGATTGCCACGTCGCTAAAGCTCCTCGCAATGGCATTGATTGCTACTTGGTATCAGTTATTGCCGTGCACCTTCCTGCATAAGTTTGCAAACGAACATATCATGTTCAATTGTAATATCCTGTATACTGCTATCCCAAGAAACACTTTTTTCTTTGACACACAAGTGAGATTTCCCTATACTGCCTTAGCAAAAGGGGATTCTATCAAATCAAATTATGATACCTTGCCTATGAAATGCGAAGGGTTAAAGGGGCTATCCAGTAGGGAAAAGAGCATGTCCGAAAAAATGAGGGTACTGGGTCTGTGTCTCGGAGCATCCACCGTATCAATTGTCCAGGTGGAGCTGGAGCGGGGCGAGGATGGAGAGGACACAGCGAAGGGGAAGAAGAAGCCGCGCGTGGTTGAATATTCACTTCATCCTCACGAGGGGGACCCAAAGCGAACCCTGCTTTCCGTTCTCGAACATCTCGACCTGAATTCATTTGACAGGATCGCCTCTACCGGCCGGAGGTTTCGCAAGTTCTTAAATTTGTCATCGATACCCGAACCTGAAGCGGTAGAATACGCGTACCAATTTGTTAGACCTCCTGACATCTTATGTCCAGCTGTTGTTTCCGCTGGTGGCGAGACCTTCATGGTATACGTCATGAACCGTTTAGGCCAGATATCCAACGTTCTAACAGGCAATAAGTGTGCTTCCGGAACCGGCGAATTCTTTCTCCAGCAGCTTAGCAGAATGAACGTGTCATTAGAAGAGGCAGCCCATTGGGCCGCTACCCAAGAGCCGCATTACGTCTCTGGACGTTGCTCTGTTTTCTGCAAATCAGACTGCACCCATGCCACCAACAAAGGTGTTCCCAAATCGAAAGTAACCGCGGGACTGTGCAAGATGATGGCTAACAAAATCCTGGAGCTTCTGGGAAAGGTGGATAAGCAGAACATTATAATCACCGGTGGCACGACGCGTAATAAAATGATGGTTGAGTATCTGCGTGAGGAAATTCCCGGACTGATAGTCCCTAAGGAAGCGCCCTATTTCGAAGCCTTGGGTGCCGCTCTTTGGGCGCTGGAACACGAAACCATCCCATTTCCCGGAATATTGGAGTTACTCAAAACCGAAGTTGCATCATTTGACACCCTTTCTTCCCTTCAGGATTTCAAAGACATGGTGGAATTCAAAACCATCGAGATTGGGGAGATAAACCCTGGTGATGTGTGCATACTGGGTCTTGACGTCGGTTCAACTACCACCAAGGCGGTTCTTCTACGAAAAGCCGACGATGCAATACTGGCGTCTATTTATCTGCGCACCAATGGGGATCCGGTAGGTGCTTCCCGGCAATGTTATCGCTTTATTCTCGATCAGATAAAGGGGAAGGTTGATCCCTCGGAGATATCCATAATAGGGCTGGGAGTCTGCGGCTCCGGTCGTCAGATCGCCGGTCTTCATGCACTCACGGACGGTGTTATTAACGAGATCATCGCACATGCAACCGCTGCCGTTCATTTTGACACTCAGGTGGACACCATATTTGAGATAGGGGGACAGGACGCCAAATATACCTACCTCACCAGCGCAGTACCCTCCGATTATGCGATGAACGAAGCGTGTTCGGCTGGTACGGGGTCGTTCTTGGAAGAGTCTGCATATGAGACGCTGGGTGTAAAAATGGAGGATATTGCGGACATTGCACTTAGGGGTAAGAATCCGCCCAACTTCAACGACCAGTGCGCCGCATTCATCGCCTCCGACATAAAAAATGCCATTCACGAGGGGATCAAGCACGAGGATATCGTCGCCGGTCTGGTATATTCCATCTGCATGAACTACTCAAATCGGGTGAAGGGTAACAGGCCGGTGGGAGAGAAGGTGTTCATGCAGGGCGGTGTCTGCTACAATAGGGCTGTTCCGCTTGCCATGGCTGCACTTGTGGGCAAGCCGATAATCGTTCCTCCGGAGCCCGGGCTTATGGGTGCTTTTGGCGTTGCACTTGAGGTCAAAAAGAGAGTTGAAATGGGATTGATGGAAGAGACGAGCTTTGACCTGGAGGTTCTTCTGAATCGAGAGGTGAAATACACAAAGTCATTTATATGTAAAGGTGGCAAGGAGAAGTGTGACCGGCGCTGCGAGATAGCGATGATCGAACTTGACGGTAAGAAGTATCCTTTTGGTGGAGCCTGTAACAGGTACTACAATTTGAGACACAATATAAGATACGACGTGGAAAAGCTGGATCTGGTTCAGATCCGGCAACGATTAATATTCGAAAAGTACGGCGCTAAATTGCCGGAGGGGAGCGGGGAAGAGCGCAGGCCACGGATTGGTATCAACAGGAGTTTTATGGTCAATACCTACTATCCCCTTTATTCCACATTTTTCACTGAACTGGGATTCGAACCCATTTTACCGGATTTGCCTTCTCAGGAAGGAATTGACCAGAGAGACGCCGCCTTTTGCTATCCTGGGGAACTGGCCCATGGTTTTTTCCACTCGCTTCTTCAGGAGGAGAACCCCCCAGAGTTCATATTCCTTCCCCATTTCAAGGCGATTCCCATTTCAAAGGGATACACAAGCTCGCAGGTTTGTCCTTTTGTCCAGGGTGAGCCATTCTATCTTCAGACTACATTTAGGGAAAAACTCGACGAACTTAAGAGAAAAGGGACAATAGTTCTAACCCCCCTTCTTGACCTGACAAAAGGACTGATAATGGCCAGGGAGTCTCTGGTTGAAACCGCGATTCAGATGGGAGTGAACAGGGACAGGGCTGAGGAGGCTTTCAGAAAGGCCCTGAAGCAACAGATGGAATGCATGGCCGAGATGAAGGAGATTGGAGAAAAGGCCCTTAAGGAAATCGAAGCCGATCCGGATAAGATTGCGGTGGTAATATTCGCCCGGCCCTACAATGGATTTGTTGAGGAAGCACATATGGGAATCCCCCACAAGTTCGCATCAAAAGGGGTTCTGGTAATACCGTTGGATTTTCTCTCCTTCGATGATGAGGAGGCAAAGCGCCATATGTACTGGGGGATGGGCCAGCTTATACTGAAGGCCGGAAGTTTCGTCAAAAGGCTTCCTCAACTATTTGGTACCTACATAACCAATTTTTCCTGTGGCCCGGATTCGTTCATAGTCGGATACTTCAGGGATCTCATGGGGCAAAAGCCTTCCCTGACTCTTGAACTGGATAAC
>CAZVAH010000033.1:0-10663 GCA_964625035.1 uncultured Bacteriovoracaceae bacterium
ACTTGGTATAACATTCACACATTCAACTTGTTGTTATTGCTGAAAGCTGAGTGCTGATGGCTTTTTATGCAAGATGGTGGAACTCCAGTACAATTGACTGCTGACAACGGACAGCTGACATTGCCGATATTAAGACCTCTATTTCGTAATCAACCTAAATTTTGGGAGATTTAATCTGCCACCTAATGTAAACTTAATCTTACCCGGCTTGAGTTGGCTATTTTCAGGTAATACGGCCATAATACTATCAGGCAATGCCATTTCCCCTCTTAGATTCAATCTTGAAGAAAATAAATTTTTGCTAAGCATTACTCTTCCCTTTATGGTGCCTGATAAATCTGGCCCTTCTATGCTTGCTTTATCTATAATTAGAAGGCCTTTTTTCATGTAGGCATCTATATTAAATGTATTAAATGAGATCGCATCAAAAGGAAGCATTGGTATGGAAACCTGAAATGCCCCATCCTTAAATACAAGGGAGATCTTTCCATCACCTTTGTATAAACGTTTGGGTAGTCCCTCAAATTCAAGCATCCCTGTAACATAACCATTGGCATTATCCAAACTCAGAAAGGTCTTAACAAACCCGGAGATATCTATATTGTCTATATTACCACCAACTGCAATTGTCTCGCCAAAGCTGCGAATAGGTGTCTTAAAGAAGCCATCTATCTTACCCTGACCTGACAGGGCCTTCACGCCTATATTCAGTCTCCCTCTGATCAGGCCTAATAGCTCAGGCCTTAGAGTAATTTTATTAAACACTAGACCCTTGTCTACTTCTACACCCCCCATATAAAGCCCAATGGGAAGTATGGGTTTGAGGCTATCTATAGAGATGTCCACACCGATATATTCACTAAAGGAGCTTTCTATCCTGGAGCTTATCATATCATATGGGAATCTAAGATAGAGAAATATTAAAAGACAAAAGATAGCATATATTACAAACCCAGACTTTATCCAGACAGAGTATTTTTCTTCACTATTGCCCATACAATGCCACCTGGAATGTAATATCAAGGGACTTATCTGTGCTTATACGTCTTAGATTCAATCTCCTTATTTTAACAGGATATGGAGAGGAATCTATACGATATAATAGATGGACAAGATCATTTAAGCCTATTCCTTTTATCTTTACCTCTATTGACTCATGAATAGAATCCCGAGAAGCCTCAAGAGGCTTCATATGTTCTATATGTTCCTTGATCCCCAACTCTAGGGCAAGTTGCTCGAAAAATCCAAAAAGGGTAAGATCCTTATATTTATTCTGTACATCCCTTTGGGCTACTTTTTGCAAAGATCTTATCTTTTCTGCCAGGGTATAGACCTGCCCTAAATGAGCGTCTTTTTGCCTCAAGCTTTCCTCTAAGGTAGCCCTGCTTTTTACAAGAGGCATTATGACCCCGGTTATGAGTATAAAGATCCCGATAAACACCCCACCTGAGATCAAAAACAGCCTTTCTCTTCTGGCAAGCTTCATATACTTCCCTTTTTACATATAAGTTTAAACCTTACGCTCTGATCGACCTTATCCACATTTGCTGACACAATCTTTACATCAGAGATATATTTAACCTTAGATAAGGCTATCTTTATCTTATCTACATTATTATAAGAATCTGTCTTCCCTGAGAGTGTCATTCCGCCCTGATCTATAGTAATGGCATCTATGACCACCTTAATATCCTCAGGAATATTCACACTTATTGCACGTATAATATTTAAAGGGGCATCCTGCCCTTGGGTACTACCCACCCCTATATCTTTTGATATCTGTTCAATATATTGTTCCATCTGCTTTACTGGAACCACTATTGGCGTGCCACTGGGCATAACCGTTTCAAATTCCTTATGTATCTGAGCCTCAAGATTATCCTTAATCACCCCTTTAAGATGCACATCCAAGGCAAGACCGCCAATCCATATTAAAAACAAGGCTATACACACCTTTGCCAAGAGCCCAATATAACCTTTGATCTTCTCCATCTTTTTAGTAAATGCAAGATCTCCCTGACGAAAATCCGTTAAATCTCTACTATCCACACCTCTAAAGGCCAATGATACAGCCATAAAAGAATCAAGGAGGTCTTCGATAGACCCATCAAATACTACATCCGTCGTGGTAGGCAGCTCCATATTAATTGCAAAGGTATCCTCAAAATGTTTTGGAAGGTCTTTAATGAACCTTGCATAACCAGTTAAGATCAATACATATCCTTTAAGTCTTTCATCTAACCGGGACAGTGCAAGCCCTATCTCCCTTACTATCTCCATAGCAGCAGCACCACCCTCGATGGCCTCTTTCTTGGTGACAATATCCGCTACGCTACCCCTTGAAATCTCTCGTGCTATTACATCAAACCCGATAGGAAACCCGTCTATAAGCCTTACATTGTTACCATGGAATACTACAACAGATGTATCTCTCATCCCTATATGCACTACTACATACCTTGTATCAGAGGTAAGCTCAAAGAGGTTTCTCGCACCTGCTATCATGCTGGCGGCAGGAGAATCAATCAGTTCAGGATCCAGACCGACATTATTCAATTCAGTGATACGCATCTGTACAGGTGGGGCATGTGTGGCCATACAGTTCAAGATAGTTTGACCCGCATCGTCTTTACCTGTAACTACATAATCAAATATAAGTGTGCCCTCTCCTGTAGGCAGCAGTGTCTCTATCTCCGGGCCAATAGTTGCAGAAATCTTTTTCCTGTCGCCAAATGGCCTCCTTATAGATCTGTACATTACATCCTTCTCAGAGAGACTCCCCACGCATGTATCCGCATCCAGGCCTACTTCATCCATGAGGGATTTGATATCTTCAGATACTGATCTCTTGGGGGCGCCATCCTCATTATGCTCACGCCTGTATTTTATGAGCCTGTTTATCGTGAGCTCTGTGATAGATGAAGATAACACACATAGATGTATGAATATATCATCCCAGTATATACCTACTGTCTGCCTCGCCATATTCTATATCCTATAGCTTAATAAATTCTATAATACACTGTTTGAACCTTGATTTCCTTACTTTCTATCTTCCGCTCCAGTACAGCCTTAAGGTTCAATTCGGCCCCAGAGGGCATTGTACCCTTCACATCTACCAAAAAACGGGTGCTATTGATAGTTATAATATTATCTTTAATATATCCAAGCTCCTTTGCCTCAGGAGAATCCGGGCTGAAACTCATCGTAGAAGCGGCGAAGCCTATTTCTTGAAGAAAGACATTGATATTTTCAGGCGTTATAGGTCTATAATTCATAGTGCTATCCACAACATCTTCATTGATAAACTCAGATAGACTCAACAAAACATCTCTTGACGCCGTATTTATATTGATCTTCCCCTCTGTACCGACTGTCACATAATCTTTTATACCTGTATAGTCCTCTGTACCATAGAAATACTCTTGCTCCATTCCCCTAACCAACAAGCACTCTTCTGGCGTATCCATTGGCCCATCCTTGCATTCATACGGGGGGTCCTGTCTCTGATAGTAGTCATCCTCAGCGCCACCAAATCCAGTTGGAATGTCATTAGTATCGATCCAGTCTACCATGGCATCTATTAGATCGCTCAATTCATCCTCACCTATATCTATCTCCAGGATAGCAAAAAGCCTCTTTAGCTGCGCAATCCTAAACTCATCCCTTTGTCCGTCTTTTGTCACCAGACTATTGAAATCTATCTTTGAACACTCATCGGTTAATGTGCCGGTAAAGCCTGGCCCACCAAGAAAGGTAGCTGCAAACATAGCGTATTCAGAGAAATTTGCCCAGTCTTCATCTTCAGCATCGTATGTGGGATCATCTTCTTTCAATAATACCTTGGCTGCTTCGAGGCCTGCCTTTGTCAGGTAATATGCCTGGGTAGTGTCCCTGAAGTTATATGCCATTTCTATATCTGTTACCTGATCAGAGCTGAATTCTAATACCATCACAGTAAATAGCGCCACAATACTGAGCACCAGCACCAAAACAACACCTTTAGAATCCTTGACGATATTTATTATCATAAAGCTTAAGCCTTTAATCTTTTATCATTAGTCTTTCTTTATATTTATCTTTTTTTCACCCAAGGGCAAGAATGCAACGCCTGTAAAGGGCAACTCCTCCTCAGCGCACCTAAATGTAAGTGTAACCTTTACCTGCCTCGGCAGATATAACTTCTCATAGAGATCCCAATGGTCCCATTCTTTAGTCCCTTTACCTATATATATTATATTCATGCCAGTGAGCCCCTCTGCTACTTCCATGACATTGCCACCATCGGTGATATCATTATCAGGCATAGAGTCTTCTCGCCTCATCAAGAAAAATATACCTTCTTTATCCTCGTTTTCCTTTAAGTAATAACCTATCTCACATACCCCCCCGAATATAGAGCCAATGCCTATGTTTGCAGCAGACGTAAGGGAGATACTATCATTATCTATTCCATCGTATTCATCATCTTCTCCAATAAACCCATACATATACGACCTGTCTTCAGAAATCTCTCCACCAGGTATATATGCACAGCTTATATCCTTTATCATTCGATCCATGGCAATCCGGGCTATTTGATAAACTTCTCTTTGCGTATCTACAGAATCGATTATCTTATGAGAGTTAAAAAATGTAGTATTTACTATGGTTATAACTATTGCACCAATAGCTATAGCGAGCAAAATTTCCATAAGGGTAAACCCCTTATTTGATCGAGAGAAATGTAATAAATTCTGTCTCAAACCCATTCTTTCCATCTCCCCAAAGTACAGTTACAGTATACTTCAGATACCCTGCCATAGGGGTTGGTTCTATGACTTCGCTATAGGTATACCCTTCAAAGTCATCACCAAAATCACCCGTACTTTCACCCTGGCCTATAGACCGCGGGTCTACTGTGACCTGGGCTATGCGTTGCCCAGCAAGTAAGGTAGACGTGGTGATAAACTTGGATCTTAGGGCCATATCTATGCCTTGATTTTCTGCCTTTAGTAACCAGACAAAGGTGATACTCAAGATCGTAACCGCTATCAAGACCTCCAGAAGGGTAAACCCTTTTTTACCCATATGTTATCTCCACATAATGATCATAAATCTTTAAAAGCCCGGAAAAAGGCTTTATTACAAGGGTATATATATTCCCATATGAGTCTCCAAGATAGATGACCCCCTGCTCTATAATACCTTCAGGCGTTATTGTAAGATCCATCTCTCCTTGTTCCTTCTTGGACTGATAAACACTCTTTATACCCGTTAATGTAATACCTTTAGGTAAAATCACTTCTTTTATCATCTCAGGGGTCTCCCCTGATGATTCAACCTTGGGATATATTCCTATTCTTGAGTCAGATATATCAAATCGTATGCAGTATCTGTTATGCCCTTTTATGGCCAATGATCTGGCATACCGTATCATAGTAGATATATCTCTGGCCCCCTCATCCATACTTGAGGCAAACAATGTATTCTGGATACGCGGGCCAACATATCCTAAGGTAATCCCGATAATTACTATTACGATAAGCAGTTCAAGTAAGGTAAAGCCCTTCACGGACCTCAGGGATGAGTACCTGATGTTCTTTCTCCTAATCCCTGTAAACCGATCCCTGTAAACCGATCCCTGTAAACTGCTATTCTTATCCCTGTGTATCAACTTCCCAATTGCCTATGTCCATATCTTTACCTTCACCACCCTGCCTGCCATCAGCTCCATATGAAAACAGATCAAAATCATCCGGGTTGTGTATACCTGGACACAAGTAGACATATTCCCCACCCCAGGGGTCTTTGGGCAGCGTTGATTTCTCCAGATATCCGCCTTCCCTCCAACGAGCAGGAATATTACCTACAGCAGGCCTTTCCACTAAGGCCTTTAATCCCTGTTCAGTAGAAGGATAGTCACCACTGTCTAATTTGTACATCTTGAGCGCACTCTCTAATGCCTGAATCTGTATCTGTGCCTGTGTTCTTCTAGCCTCTTCTGGTCTGCCCATAATCCTTGTGCCTACATACGTGGCAAGTATACCTAAAATAACGATAACCACCAATAATTCTATAAGTGTAAAACCTTTACTACCCATAAAATAACCTCCCTATCTTATGATCTGGCTCATCTCCAACATAGGGAAAAGTATAGCCATAACCACAAACCCTACAGTAACCCCCATAATAAGTATCATTATGGGCTCTAACACAGACGTAAAGGTAGCTACAGATGTATCCACATCCTCCTCATAGGCATCTGCGGCCCTTAAAAGCATATCCTCTAGTCTGCCGCTTTTTTCACCCACAGCGATCATATGTATAATAACAGGAGGAAAGACGCCTGATTTCTTTAATGGCGCAGCTATACTAGAACCATCCATAATCGCAGAAGTGGCATCTGTGATGGATACCTCCATAACCTTGTTTTGCACCACAGTCTTTACTATATTCATTGCCTCCAATATAGGCACCCCTGATGCCAATAATGTCCCCAAGGTCCTTGCAAACCTGGCTACACCTACCTTCCGATATATCGAACCAAAGATGGGCATATTCATCCGCCACCTATCATATCTCAAGGCGCCCTTCTCAGTAGCCTTCCACCTCATGACTAGATAACCCACAACTATAATTGCTATTGCTATCAAGTACCAGGTTTTACCAAGTATATCACTTACACTAATAAGTATGCGTGTAGGTAAAGGTAGCACCTGATTCATAGTCTCAAACATACTTACCACCTTGGGTACTATTGCGGTAAGGAGATAAGTAAGCACTGTTATACACACTACAAAAAGCAATATCGGATAAACAAGGGCAGCACTTATCCTGGATCTAAGACGGTGCTGTCCTTCCAAGAACTCCGCGAGCCTAAGCAAAACCACATCGAGTGCACCACTTGCCTCTCCGGAACGTACCATATTTATATATAGATCAGGGAATATTCTCCTGTGTTGAGCCAGGGCGTCTGCCAAAGACAAACCTTCATTTACAGCCTCCCTTACCTGAACTATGATCTTTTTCAGTAATGGATTCTCTATCTGTTCATATAATGCGCTCAAGGCATCTACAAGTGGTATGGCTGCAGCAACCAAGGTGGAGAGCTGTCTTGTCATAACGGTTATTTCCTCTGTCTTTACCCTCCCAACAACATCCTTTAAAGATATACCCCTTAGGGTGAATGCCGCCTCTCCAGAGGGGAGTTCCTCTGAGATGCTACTGACAAATATACCCTGAGAACGAAGCTTTAGCTTTACCTCCCTTAAAGAGGCTGCATCGATCATCCCCTTGGTCTCTTTGCCCTTATCAGTGTAACCGATCCAGTTGTATACAGCCAAGTTAAGCCCTCTTACTTGTTTTTCTCTTTTTTATCTTTCTCTTCACGCGCCTTAATAGATGCAAAGTAAGCCTCATTTATCTCGATAGTCACCTTGCTTTTTATATCAGAACTAAGATCTTTTAAGACCTCTTCACGTTTGTCATTAATTACGGACCTTTCAATAGCTGCCTTGACTTTATCTAGATCCTTCACCTTGGCAGGACTCTTATCTTCTACCTTTATTATATGATAACCATAGGATGTCTTCACTACGTCACTTATATCACCTTCTCCGAGAGCAAAAGCAGCCTTCTCAAAGGCAGGATCCATCCTTCCCTTGGAGATCAACCCCAGATCGCCGCCTTTTTTGGCTGAAGGACAGTTAGATCTTTCCTTTGCCAATGTAGCAAAATCTTTACCACCTTTTATCTCCTTCAATACCTCCTCTGCCTCTTCCTTTGTCTTTACCAGTATGTGCCTGACCTTTATCTTTGGCGGGGTAGAAAACTTATCCTTGTGCTCATCATAATACTTGGCCACCTCTTTATCAGTAACCTCTATATTACTACTTATTTCTTCTTCAAGCTCTTTAGCCAGCATCTGATCAATAAGATACTCGAACCTGGTCTTTACATCAGGCCTTTTATCTATTCCCCGCCTCCTTGCTTCCCAAGCCAGCATCTTTACATCCACTAATCTCTGTACAATCTCTTTCTTGGCATCAGCAGAGCTATACCTCATACGATACTGCTGAGGGACCTTTGAAAGGAGCATGTCTATATCCTTTTCAAGGATTACTTCGTCCCCTACCTTTGCTAAAATCTCACCATCTATCTTTTGGGTAACAGTTGCCTTATCGCTACCTTTAAAGAAAGACAGAGATTTCGCTTCCTGATCATTTGAACACCCTATAAAGAACAACATCGCCGTGATTGCCACTACAACAAACTGTCTCAAAATATCCTCCTTGAATCTTTATTTTCTTAATAGCCAAACATTGACTATCAATCTTTACTCTAAACCCTTTAAAACCAAGAATAATGCTATTTTAACCACCCTCTTATTATATCTTATAATAAGGTAAAATCCATAATCATTATCGGCACATTTTAACATAAAACATATTATCTTAATATTATACCCATAATTACACCCTCTGAGACCCTTACTGTGGCTTTATCAGAGGTTATTACATTGCTTACACCATAAGGAAAGCCTATCTCCATAACTGCATCTTCTACATTATAGGCAAAGCCATCAAGACAGATACCCCCTGCCCTTTCGGTAAGGGGTAAAAAAGAGATTGTGCTTCCTTTCATCTCCTCTATACAATACTTGGAATCAACAAGAAAAATCTTGTGCCTTGAGGTAAGTATGAACGCATCAATTCCATGGATAAGTGCTTTATAGAGTAGATGCACATTAGCGATACTATGATCAAACCTATCTCCTATGCCTGATAATATCTCTACTTGTTCAGCACCCCTTTCAATAGCAACCTCGAGTGCAAGCTCGGTATCAGTCTTGTCTTTATCTGAACTATATGAGATTATTTCTATCCCTTTTTTCGATAATATCTCAAGTGTCTCCTTAGGGACAGAATCCATATCACCTATTATTATATCAGGTATAATACCTGCATCAAGGCAGTACTTTGCACCCTTATCTGCTGCTATTATCATCTCTGAATTCTGTACAGATGCCTTTAAGATTTCATCCCCTGTGGGATCCCCTCCGCTTATAATCAAAATCATATTACAGATAAACAACGAATACCATCTAAAGTCAACAACAAGGCCTCTTTTTACAAAGCTAAAACAACTATGGTGGCCAAGACTAAAATCATCCCTCCAGAAGCAATCCATGTAGGGTAGGTAGAGTTCTTGAGCAAAAGGATAGGATTCCAGCTCCTTACAAGTGTAATCCTGCCCTGGGGAGCCTTATATCTTAAAGGGATATCAGGAATACCATCCCCGTCTATATCATCAAAACTGGCTACATATTCTATAAAGGCACTCCACTCCTTTAACTCTTGTATACCTGGCTTATCAGGATCGGCATCCACTATAACATCTCTCATGTCCTTAATTGGATTCCCATCTGCATCCTTAGGGACTATTGTGAGTATACCCCATGTAAAATCACCAATTATCTTCAAAAAAGAGGCATTATAGATATTACTACCTACCTTATAAAGCTCCTTATTATCTGCGGATGTGTCAAGCAATCTATATCCTCTTTCATCGTCTCCGATATAGATGTCTACCACCCTGTCAAATATGACCCTGTGAGGATTATATCTAAATTTAAGCCCTGAGACCTGCAAGAAATAATCACTACCCTTTATAGGATAAATGCTTGTTATAACCTCTAGCGCCTTCTTTATCTCAGATGCATTTAAGTAAACGCTTACCAATGGATAGCCTAATGTGTCTTCCCTCATCCCTACACCCAAAGGCAGAGCACGGAAAAGATCACATACAGCAAGCCTGCCGGTTGTCCCCATTAAAATATCGTCTCTTATTACACCATTGGACTCCACGGCTATATCTGTCCTTTGCCCTTTATGGGAGATTTCATTGTACTCATATTCATCGATTGCATGACGGATAGAATCCGCAATCAGATTGCCAAGATTAGAGTCTTGTTCCCTGTTTATAAGGTCAAACCTCTGCTGCATCCTTACCCATTAGACCAAATATACCTATCTTTATGCCACCTTTGGATATAATCCTATAGGGGGTTACCAAACCCTCATTGAATATCTCCTCTAAGGTATCATCTTCCTTATCTGCTGGATCAAAGACCACATTGGATGAAACAATGTCAGGGAGATCTCCCTCCTTAGCTGCGGCATTTATTATCCTTGCCAAACCACTGGGGCGCAGATCAAATTCATGATTCCCAATAGTTACAACATCATACCCCATTCTTTTAAGTATCCTCAATTCTACTCCCTCTTGTCTACCTATCATATGAAATAGAGAGCCCATCATAAAATCTCCGGCATCTAAACCCAATACGTCCTCTCCTTGCGTTTCTTTTATCCGCTTTATAATAGTTGCTATCCTTGCAATACCTCCTGCGGTCATATCATCGCGTGTTGTGTATGGGGTATAATCAATATTTGGACCAAACCCTAATAAATGTGAATGTATGTCATTGGTATGTATGATGGTTATTTCGTGATTTTCATCCATCTTTCCTGCTGATAGAGCTAATGCAGGGAAAAGAAAGATCCCAAGTGAAACCAGTAAAAATATTATTCTGCCCCTGATAAAGGGCTGTCTCATTTGCCTGTCCTCCCCACTATAAATTTAATTATTTTTAAAATACGTCACCTATCTCTCTAAACAC